>NZ_CBFHNB010000019.1:0-32238 GCF_965657105.1 Puniceispirillum sp. (SeqCode) | reverse complement strand
TATAGGCGTTACCGAAGCCGGGTGCATGGCTTTGGCACCTGATGCGCTTGCCTGTATCAAGGCCGCCGATCACATATTTGCGTCAAAACGGTTCCATGCCACGATTGATACAGATGGTATAATCGAAAGCTGGCCAACACCTTTTTCTGATTTGACCACTAGGCTCGAGGCGACTGACGGCAATATCGTCATTCTGGCAACCGGTGACCCATTATGGTTTGGCGTCGGTGCCAGTCTGGTAACGCATTTTGGTCATGATAGATGCGTTATCATGCCTGCTGTTTCTGGGTTTCAGATGGCGGCATCGCGAATGCGATGGCCGCTTGCCGATTGTGAAACTCTAACCGTGCATGGCCGTCCGGTCACTGGTATTATTCCCTATCTCTATCCGCGGGCGCGCCTGCTTGTGCTGACGGCAAATGCCCAATCAACCGCCGATATAGCCGCTCTTCTGGTTGAACATGGATATGGTTCGGCACATATGACGGTGCTGGGTGATATCGGCGGTGAATATGAAACCCGTTTCGATAATATAGCCAGCGCATGGGCGCATTCAGAGATATCTGATTTTCATATTCTGGCGATCACCATCCCGGATCATATTGGCGTCGCAGGCATGGCTCTTTCAGACAGTTTGTTTGAAACTGACGGCAAGATGACAAAGCGCGATTTGCGCGCCAGTGCACTAGCAAAATTATCGCCTTTTCCGGGGGCTGTGCTGTGGGATGTGGGGGCTGGATCGGGTGCCGTATCTATCGATTTTCTGCGCCATGCTCCTCGTGGAAAAGCCTATGCGATTGATCGCGATGACGCGCAGATCCAACGTGCGATGGCTAATGCCCGGCGTCACGGGGTTTCGGCTTCGCTTGATAGTCCAGGCGCTGCTGGCTATCACGCCGTGCACGCATCCTTGCCTGATGGGCTAGCTGACCTACCAACGCCGGACGCTATCTTTATTGGTGGCGGCCTGTCTCCCGCGTTAATAGCGCTTTGCCAGCAACAGCTTCGTCCAGGTGGTGTTCTTGTTGCCCATGCGGTCACGCTCGAAAGTGAAGCCATTTTGCTGTCATCTTGGCAATCGACAAAAGGTAATTTGACCCGCATAGCTGTCAATCACGCTGATCCGGTTGGCGGATACCATGGCTGGCGCGCCCTTATGCCAGTGACACAATGGGTTTGGCATAAAGACATTGATGCAAGTGGATCAAGCCTATGAGTTTAGGCAATTTAGGCAGGTTATATGGCGTCGGCACGGGGCCTGGCGACCCAGAACTAGTCACCCGCCGCGCATGGAGTCTGATTGCATCGGCTAAGGTGATTGCCTATCCGGCGCCTGACAATGGTGTCAGCTTTGCCCGTTCTATTGTGGCTGATGCCATATCTGGCGATGCTATTGAAATCCCGATGGTGGTGCCAATGCGAAGTGGGCGTATGCCAGCGCAAGGCATCTATGATCAGGGTGCCGAAGTGATCAAAACCCATCTTGATGCTGGGCGTGATGTTATTGTGCTATGCGAGGGTGACCCGCTATTTTACGGTTCTTTCATGTATCTGCTGGCACGTTTGCGTGATTATGAGGTTGAAATCATTCCTGGCATCACCTCGATGACAGCTTGTGCGGCGGCCGAAGCACATCCGCTTGTGGCGCGAAATGATATATTGACCATCTTACCAGCACCGCTTGACGATGCAACGCTCGAGGCAGGGATAAAAGCCGCCGAAGCGATAGTCATCATCAAGGTGGGACGCCATTTAGCGCGTGTTCGTAGCCTTTTTGAACGACTCGGTTATGCCGAAACTGCCCGCTATGTCTCTCACGCGTCATTACCGCATCAAACCTGTCACAAATTATCTGATGCTCCAGATGACGCGCCTTATTTTTCAATGATAATTCTGTATAAGGGTGATGACCCATGGCTTTAACCTCACGGCGTCCTGTTATGGTCGCATTGACAGCTTCGGGACTTACCCTTGCCAGATCATTGGCATCACGCATTGATGCCGATATTCACGGCCTGCAAAGCCGCTGTCCTGATGCGCCATATCTGTTTGACGATACAACAGCCCATATCGGTGCCTTATTCGTAGCCGGACGCCCTATAATTGGTATATGCGCATCCGGCATTCTAATTCGCGCGGTGGCGCCATATCTATCACATAAAACAGCTGATGCCCCCGTATTAGCAATGTCCGATGATGGAGTAAATATTGTGCCATTATTGGGTGGGCATCATGGCGGGCTAAGGATAGCCAAAGCATTGGCGTCCGAAAATAATAGCCATATCGCCGTGACCACGGCTGGCAATATCGTATGGTCTGCATCCTTAGATGAACCCCCACAAGGATGGCGCTTGGCAAACCCGGAACAGGCCGCACCCGTTATGGCAAACTTGCTGGCCGGAACCGGCGCAAAACGTGATGGCGAGGCACAGGCGGCGCTTGATACATGGCTGGCTGAGGTGCCGCATGGTGATGATGTTGTTCTGACCGCAACCATGCAGGCTCTAGCCCCCGCCAGCAATCAACTTGTTTATTGTCCGCAGCAACTTGTTCTGGGTGTTGGGTGCGCAAGAGGTTGTGCTACTGATGAATTAATACCGCATGTGCTGGCACATCTGGCCGCGCATGATCTGAACCCAGCAGCGATTGCGGCTGTGGTCTCGGTGGATATTAAAGCTGATGAGCCAGCCATAAAGGCTTTGGCGGCATATCTTGATGTCCCGTTTCTGGTTTTTGACGTTGCGCGTCTTGAAGCTGAAACCCCGCGTTTGGCTAATCCCTCGGATGTTGTCTATGCAGAAATAGGAGCGCATGGCGTGGCCGAGGCTGCGGCGCTGGCAGCATCGGGCATAAATGGACAGTTACTTGTCGAAAAGCAAAAATCGGCATCATCAACTATGGCGGTGGCCTTGCTTGATCAAATCTGTGCTGACATCACTATGCTTGGGGGGCGCAAACCCGGTCGGGTTATGCTGGTAGGGATTGGCCCTGGACAAAGTTCGTGGCGCACGCCTGAGGCATCACGCATGGTACAGCTGGCTGATGAATTGGTTGGATATGGTCTGTATATAGATATTCTGGGTGCGATAGCTGCCCATATTCCACGGCGAGATTTCAAGCTTGGCGAGGAAGAAGCGCGTTGCCGATATGCGCTGGAAACAGCTGCTACTGGCAAGGATGTGGCTATTATCTGTTCTGGTGATGCGGGTATTTACGCAATGGGCGCATTGGTATTTGAATTACTTGATCGCACAGATGATGATGGCGGTGTTAGTGATGCAGCGCGGCGTGTTGAGATTGTCAGCGCACCAGGTATTTCAGCGCTTCAGGCGGCGGCGGCGCGATCAGGTGCTTTGCTTGGTCATGATTTTTGCACCATCTCTCTTTCCGATTTATTAACCCCCTGGACAGCCATTGAACAACGCATTCATGCCGCCGGGGCGGGCGATTTTGTTATCGCCTTTTATAATCCGGTTTCGATGCGTCGGCGCAGTCAATTGGCAACGGCAAGAGATATACTGATTTCCTATCGTGGTGATAACGTGCCGGTTCTATTGGCGCAAAATCTGGGGCGTCCTGACGAAAACCTGATCTATCGTACGCTTGGCACATTAGACATTAACGAAGTCGATATGCTGACCGTTGTTATGGTTGGCGCGAGGTCATCACGGATGTTTGAACGGGGAACGGGGCCCGCGATTTATACCCCGCGGGGCTACGCCAAACATCTAGATAACGCTGTCTCTAAAGACAAGGAAACAAAGTCATGACTGTTCACTTCATTGGCGCCGGACCTGGTGATCCTGAATTAATTACCGTTCGGGGTTTACGTCTGATCGAAAGCTGTCAGGTCTGTCTTTATGCCGGGTCTTTGGTGCCAGAGGCCGTAGTGGCATCAGCCCCAGCTAATGCGCGTGTTATTGATACGGCATCCATGACGCTTGATGATATTCTGGCAGAAATTACAGCCGCACATGAAAAGGGTATGGATGTAGCGCGTGTTCATTCGGGTGATCCGTCACTATATGGCGCGATTGCTGAACAAATAAGGCGGTTAAAGCTTCTGGATATTGATTACGACATCACCCCCGGCGTCTCGGCTTATGCGGCGGCGGCGGCGGCACTGGGCATTGAATTAACCATCCCTGAGGTTAGTCAGAGCCTGATCCTGACCCGTACAGCGATGAAATCTTCGGCCATGCCCAAAGGCGAAGAACTGACAAGCCTTGGCCGCACAGGAGCCACTTTGGCAATTCACTTATCCGTGCGCAATTTACGCCAAATTGAACGGGATTTGACACCCTTTTATGGAGCTGAATGTCCGGTCATCATTGCTTATCGTGTTGGCTGGCCTGATGAGGCTTATATCCACACGGATTTGGCACATATGCACAAAGCCGCACAGGCGCAAAAAATCACCCGTACAGCGTTGATATTTGTAGGCAAAAGCCTTGATCAGGACATTGATTTTCGGGACAGTGCTTTGTATGACGCGGATCATGTCCATGTCTTGCGACCCCAGAAAGACAAAGTAAAGAAAGACAAAGTAAAGAAAGACAAAGTAAAGTAAGGCAAAGCAAAGTTAGGCAAAAACCTAAGCCCTAAGCCTCGACAGCGGCGATAATATGCGCATATGAGCCAGCAACGCTTCCCTTGATAAGCCCCATAGTGCCAACATCATTGGCCGCAGCATCTTTCGCATCAAATAGCGCCTCACCGGATATTCTGGTTGCTGTTGTATAATGAAATTCATGCGCCATCAGGGTGGAGGCAAGTTTATTGTTCCACAATCCTGGCTGTTTGGTGGTTAGCTTTCTATAGCCAAGATGAAGTTTGCGTTTGGCAAAGCTGGTTTCAAGCCCTAACAGGCCAGCCATGGCAAAGCGATTGCCATCGGCATCGATGATCGCATCACCCAAAACCATAAAGCCACCACATTCTCCATATATAGGCACGTTACGGCTTGCCATCTGTTGAAGACCAGCCATGAATTGAGTGGCGGCACTTAATCTGTGCAAATGCAGTTCAGGATACCCACCAGGTATGTAGACAAATGCAGCATCAGCATGCGGTGCTTCATCATTCAACGGTGAAAAAGGTGATATTGTAGCGCCTGATGCTGCCCATTCATCGATGATATGGCTGTAGCTAAAGCCAAAGGCCGCATCAGATGCAATAGCAATATGCTGGGCAGGGGCGTCAAGTGCCGTTTGCGATGATGCTTGTAATGAAAGCGGCTTAGCAAGTTTCTGAATAAGGTTCAGGTCAAGATGTGTTTCGACCAGCTTTGTTGCCGCGTCAATCACGCTATCTAAGCGACCAGTTGCGGCCAGATCAGCGGCTTGAATAAGGCCAAGATGGCGAGATGGCACGTCAATATCAGCCGTCGTGGGAATACTGCCAAGCATGGGAATGTCATAATGTGACATGGCTTCGGCAATCAGCGTATGATGACGTGGTGACGCCACATGGTTTAATATAAGGCCAGCGATATGTGTGCCGGATGCGCCTGAGCTGAATTGTTTCGCATGCTGGCGCAGAATATGATCAAGTCCGGCAGCTAGTGCGGCCGCATTTTGCGCTGTATTGCGTACATCAATGACCAGGATTACCGGCAGACCCAGATGACAAGCCAGATCAGCCGTGCTGCCGCGGCCATTATGCGTGCCATCAAATAACCCCATCACCCCCTCGACAATCAATGTATCGGCATTCTGGCGTGCGATATGCCTGTAAAGCAGGCTGTCAATCAATGTCGGTGTCATGGCGTGACTATCAAGATTGATCGCGGCCTGACCGGCGGCGGCTTTTAAAAAGGCGCTATCAATATAATCAGGGCCAGATTTTGCCGCAGCAATCGAGACACCGGCTTTCCGAAATGCATTTAACAGACCAAGGGTAATGACAGTTTTGCCACTGCCTGATGACAAACCGCTAACAACAAAGCCTGAGCACGCCATTATCCGGTTTCCGATTCTGACCTTACGTCAAGCGGATCAAGATTACGTGGGGGAACGCCCTGTATTTGTCCCATCCAGTCAAGACATTGCCGCATCAATGCGACTCTTCCTATACAGACAATCGCCGGTGCCCCGATACCCGATCTAGTGATATCTTCATGCGCTTTAACCAGCGTTGTTTCCAGCACCTGCATGTCATCGCGCGTTGCGTTATTGACTATAGCAACAGGCTCATGCGGGTCGCGGCCAGCGGCGATAAGCTTTTCACAGATATCAGGCATATGTTTGATAGCCATATACATCACAATGACCTGTGACCCTTTGGACAAGGCGTCCCAGTCAAGTGCTGATGGCATTAGGCCGGTTCGGTCATGTCCGGACAAAAAGGTTACGGACTGATTTACATCACGATGCGTCACCGGAATACCAGCATAGGCAAGACCGCCAATACCAGCTGAAATACCAGGAATAACTCGTAATTTAATGCCAGCTTGCACCAGCGTTTGGGCTTCCTCACCACCGCGACCAAAAACAAACGGATCGCCCCCTTTCAAGCGTAAAACGCGCTTGCCAACTTGGGCGAGTTCAATCAGGCGTAATGAAATGTCGCGTTGCTTTGGCGAGGGTTTGCCGCCACGTTTGCCAGCATATTCGATCACGGTATCTGGCTTTGCCCAGGATAAAAGCGCCTTATCAACCAAGGCATCATAAATGATGATGTCAGCTTGTTGCAGGGCATTTAGCGCATGCAAGGTCAACAATCCAGGATCACCAGGGCCGCCGCCAACCATCCAGACCCATCCAGCTTCAAAAACTGGCCAATCAACACCGTCAAGCGCTGGTAAAATACCGTTTGGCTTGCCAGTCCGGAGGTCAGAATTAGTATCATCCTGTGTCATTGACACTACACCTGTCTGATTTTGGTTGTTATCATTGGTCATTACGCGCGATATTATCCCTGTTAGCTGTCCTTTGCACGAAAATTTGACGGCAAATAAAGCGGTTATCACATTCAGACAAAATGACAAAAACCCATGACGCCAACGCTAAGCTCTAATTTACGGTTCGGATGGACAACGGGCACCTGTGCAAGTGCCGCGGTTAATGCATCCTACATGGCTTTGCTGACGGGTGAGTTTCCTGATCGCGTCACTATTGTGACGCCAAGCGGCAAAAACGCCGATTTGGAAATAGCCAAAACCAGTTTGGGTGCTGGCTGGGCATGTGCCGGCGTTGTCAAGGATGCTGGCGATGATCCAGATGTCACGCATGGCGCGATGATTTGCGCCACTGTGCGCTTGGGTGCACCTGATAGCGGTGTGGTGTTTCGTCAAGGGGCTGGTGTAGGGGTTATTACCAAACCCGGTTTACCCATTGATGTGGGCGAACCGGCGATCAATCCGGTGCCACGCCAGATGATGTGTGCCGTTATTGACGATTTGGCGACGTCGCTTGGCGGAACAGGCGATGTAGAAATTGAAATTTCGGTGCCAGATGGTGACAAGATTGCCCTGAAAACATGGAATCCACGATTGGGAATTGAAGGCGGTATTTCAATTCTAGGCACAACAGGCGTTGTACGGCCTTTTTCCTGCTCAGCATGGATTGCTTCCATTCATCGTGGCATAGACGTCGCACGGGCCAATGCCTTGCCGCATGTGATTGGTTCCACCGGTGCCACATCTGAAGGGTTTGCCAAAAAATGCTATGACCTGCCTGATATAGCGTTGCTTGATATGGGTGATTTTGTTGGCGGTATGCTCAAATATATGCGCAAAAATCCAGTGCCGCGTCTGACCATAGCTGGTGGTTTTGGCAAGTTGGTGAAAATGGCGCAAGGTGCGGTTGATCTTCATTCGGCACGTTCGCAGGTGGATTTTGAAAAACTGGCACTATTGGCAGAACCTTTGGGGTTTCGTCATGA
Organism: Puniceispirillum sp. (SeqCode); assembly: GCF_965657105.1. Taxonomy (NCBI): domain Bacteria; kingdom Pseudomonadati; phylum Pseudomonadota; class Alphaproteobacteria; order Puniceispirillales (SeqCode); family Puniceispirillaceae (SeqCode); genus Puniceispirillum (SeqCode); species Puniceispirillum sp. (SeqCode). Next base: position 24,354 of record NZ_CBFHNB010000019.1, on the reverse strand, counting down.
TGCTGTGGCCCATGCGAACAGCGTTCTTGAAATTGTGCAGATGGCGGACCTTGAACAGAGGCACGCATTGGCGACCCTTATTGCTGAACAGGCGCTTGATGCCGCAATGGCTTATCTGAAACGTGATGATATTGCGATTGAAATATTTGTTGTCAGCCGTGACGGTGCCTTGCTAGGGCGTGCTGGTCGTTTGGAATTATGATGCATCTGCTGATTTTAGCTGGCACAAGCGAAGCACGGTTCATCATTGGTGACGTGAAAGATGATGCACGTTTCAAGATTACGGCGTCTCTTGCTGGGGTGACACCATCACCAATCGATTTGCTGGTGCCGACTAGAAAAGGTGGCTTTGGTGGTGTCTCTGGGCTAGCCGATTATTGCGTAGCCCATAATGTTGATGCCATCATTGATTTAACCCACCCTTATGCCGAACAAATGAGCCAGAATGCCTATCAGGCGGCGACAATGGCAAATGTGAAGCTGGTAAGGTATGTGCGTCCGGCATGGCAGGCCGGTAAAGGTGACCATTGGCGCTATTTTGATAGCTGGTCAGAAATGGCACAGGCTCTTCCCGCAGGTGCCCGCGTATTTTTGGCAGGCGGAAGTGGGGCTTTGCCAGCGTTTCAAGACGCTCATCACATAGATGTCTTGGCGCGAGGATTGAAAATAGGTAATGTCAATAAATCACTTAATTTCAGATTTATAGAATCACTTCCTAATAAAAAATATGAAGATGAGGAAGCGCTTTTCAAAACTCATGCCATTACGCATATCTGTGCCAAAAATTCAGGTGGCAATGCCAGTATAGCCAAACTTCACGCGGCCCGTTCGCTTGCTTTGCCGGTCTGGTTGCTGGCGCGTCCTAAAGCCCATGATCAAGATAACACCCCTAATCAATTCATTTCTGGCGACATAGCTGAAATTTTGCGACATATTAAGGATATGCTTTAGTCTTGCATCATAGGTCAGTATGTAACTGGCCGTTATGAAATAGTGAGGCGGGAATAGTTATCAGTGGCGTGGTCTGATGCTCATAAATTGGAATAAAGATGAATGTAACAAGTGTTAAATATGACCATTGGCATGTCGAACTGGACGATGATGGTATTGTCTGGCTTGGCCTTGATGTGGCGGACAAATCGGTCAATGTGCTTGCCACCGCTGTTTTGCATGAATTGGCAGGCATATCAAAGAATCTATGCGATGCACCGCCAGTTGGGGTGGTGCTTTATTCGCGCAAAAGCCGCGGTTTTATTTTTGGTGCCGATATCAATGAATTTGAGGCGTTCACTAGCGAAGATGATGTCAAAGCCCATATTGACGAAACCCTTGAAACGTTTCAGCGCATAGACGATTTGCCATGCCCGACTGTGGCATTGATTGATGGCGTTGCCCTTGGTGGTGGTTGTGAATTAGCCCTTGGGTTTGATGTTATTATTGGCGTTGATGACCCTGCCGTGCAAATTGGCTTTCCAGAGGTGAATCTTGGGCTTTTGCCTGGTTATGGTGGTACTGGCCGTATGTTCAAAAGGGCAGGTCTTTCGACCGCTTTGAACATGGTGCTTTACGGTAAATCACTTAACGCTAGGGATGCACAATCATGTAACATTATTGATATATTAGTAAATAATAACAGTGACCTAAAACCAGAAGCTGTAAAAGTAATTAAAGCCTATAAAGGTTGTGAATTTCCAGACCCTCTGATTGATGATCCAGCCGATCTGATTGCTGCAGAAACGGCTAAAATTGAAGCGCGTTTTAACGAAAACAACACGCCAGCCCCATTTGAGATTTTGCGTCTTTTTGCCATGAAAAGTCCGAATCAAGCTCGGTTGATTGCGTCAGAAAGCCATATTTTTGCCCGCCTGATGATGGGTCGTGCCTCACGTGGTTTACGGCGTGTCTTTGCTTTGAATGATGCGGTGAAAAAACAAGGCCGTGGTAAAAGTGATGTTACGCATATTCATGTCATAGGTGCAGGTGTCATGGGCGGCGACATTGCGGCGGTAGCGGCAATGAGTGGGTTTACGGTTACGCTTCAAGATATCAATGCCGCGGCTATCGAGACAGCTGTTAAACGCGCCCATAGCTTGTATGATCGCCGATTGAAGTCTCCAGATATGGCGGCGATGGCTAAAAACCGTTTGCATGTTGATCCCACAGGCACTGGTCTTCATGACGCTGATCTGCTGATTGAGGCGGTTGCGGAAAATCTCGATCTTAAACAAAAAATCTTTGCCGATGCCGAAACCAAAATGAAAACTGGCGCGATCATGGCGACTAACACCTCGGCGATACCAATTGAAGATATTGGCGCTGTGCTGAAAAAACCTGAACGTCTAATTGGCATGCATTTCTTCAATCCGGTGCCGGTTTTGCCGTTGGTGGAAATTGTCCACACTGAGGCCAGTGATGCTGACGCGATCAAACGTGCCATGTGTGTATCAGGCGCCATGAAAAAACTGCCTATCGGCTGTAAATCGTCTCCGGGTTTTATGGTGAACAGGGCCTTACTTCCCTATTTATTTGCCGCTATCGACGCTGTAATTGATGGTGAAAATGCCGATATGATCGATCAGGCGCTTGTTGAATTTGGCATGCCCATGGGGCCCATTGAATTAGCGGATCAGATCGGTCTTGATGTATGCCATGATGCTGGCCTTGTCCTTGGCATGTCGGAAACGTCCAAATCACGATTACAAGCATTGATAAACGCTGGAACCATAGGCCGCAAGACTGGGCAGGGCTTTTATCAATGGGATGATAAAAAAGCTATACGCCCACGTGCATCCTATGATGCTGATGCGTTGCATGCGATTGCTCTGCGGTTGCTGTCGCCTCTTGTGGCTGAATGCCGGACGGCGGTTGCAGAAGGTGTTGTTACATCCAGGGATATGGCAGATGCCGCCATGCTGTTTGGTGTTGGTTTTGCCCCCCATACAGGCGGGCCATTGTTCTGGGCAGATGATAATCCAGCGTTGGTCACAGTTTGAAACCCGCGCCTGATAATGTCGGCGATACATCGACAACATATAGCAATCAGGTCATAGCCGCTTTGATGTGGATGATGGTTGGGGTGTTGATGTTTGCAGGTGTGATGCTCACTGTTCGTCTTTTGCTGATCGATTTGCCAACCACACAGACAACTTTTTTGCGCTATGCGATAGGAGCACTGATTTTGGTTCCCTTTGCTGGCAGGCTAAGCCTTGGTTTTTTGAAAAGTAATCATCGTAGCTTGTTTCTGATCCGTGCCTGTTTGCATGGGGCAGCGGTGTTTCTTTGGTTCTTTGCTGTTTTGCATGCAGCGCTGGCTGATGTAAATGCTATGCTTAATCTTGTTCCTGTTTATGTTGTGATCGGCGCAGCCGTGATGTTTGGTGAGATACTGACCGCGCCGCGCATGATCACAATTCTAGTCTCATTTAGCGGGGCTCTATTGATTGTGCGCCCGGGATTTGCCGATATTAATATTGGCATGCTGGCAATTTTTGCCGCAGGGCCAGCCTTTGCGTCATCTGAATTGATCGCCAAAAAACTCAAAGCAAACTACGATGACAAAATGATTATCATCACATTATCGATGCTGATTGCCTTGCTTTTGATCATTCCTGCATTGCTTGTCTGGGAGCCGATGACACTTTCACATTGGCTTGGCGTATGTTTGATCGGACTTTTGGCCACCTTGGCACATGTTGCCATAATGCGATCATTTCGGGGGCCTATGTGGGCGTCTCAATCAGGAAAATTCATCCAATTATTGTTTGTTGCTGCTTTTGGCTTCATCTTATTTGATGAAGTACCGGCCATAACGACATGGGCAGGTGCATTTCTTGTGATGTCATCAATTAGCTATATCGCCTTTGTCGAGGCGCGAAAGCATAAATCATGACCGGTTTTGAAATAATGGTGGATATGCCATTTCTTTTCTGGGTAATGGCAGCCATGTCAGTGCTGATGTTGTCCGTTGCCAAATCTGGGTTTGGTGGGGCGTTAGCCTCCACTTCAGTGCCGATCATGTTATTTGTGTTGCCACCTAAATTGGCTTTGGCCGTATTACTACCAATTTTCCTGATTACCGATATTGGCGTTTTATTTATATGGTATAAATTCTGTAACTGGCGAATTGTTTCGATCATGTGCTTATTTGCCCTCTTGGGACAAGTAGCTGGTTGGTTATTATTTGACTATTTTACCGACGTCGTGTTGACAGCCTTGATCGGTATTGTTGCCGTGGTTACGGGTGTAAAATACTGGGTCGATATCATCAGGAATTCAGCCTTGTCAGTTTTGGTTGAATATGTTGAAAAGCGTATCTGGCAACGAGCTGCCTTATGGTGTGGTTTGTCGGGCATTTCCAGCTTTATTTCCCTGTCAGGTGGCATTCCAGCACAGGTGTTTCTGTTACCACACAGGGTATCACGCCAAGCCTTTGTCGGCACGTTTAGCGTCTATTTCATGGTTATCGATCTGCTAAAGACACCGCTTTATCTTCAGCTTGATTTATTCACCAGCGATAGCTTACATATTTCGGCAATGCTATTACCCGTGGTGCCAATAGGTGTTTTTCTGGGTTGGTGGTTGAACAAACGTATGAATGATCGCATTTTCTATCATATATCGCATAGTGTCTTGCTGTTTATGGGCTTTAAATTGCTCGTTGATGCTTTCGCTGGTTAACTTTAGGCTAGATTCAGGGGCGTTTTGACGCCAAAAGAAAAGAGGTTTTTATGGCCAGATGGCGACATTTTACAGTAGCGGTAGGTTTAGTGCCAGCGTTGATTATCTATGTCGGCATGGTGATGGCACTGGCTGATTATATCACCAATATTCATTGGCTTATTGATCTGGTCTTTTATCTGCTGGCGGGTCTGGTCTGGATTCCGGCAGCTGGTAAAGTGGTTGGCTGGCTTGCCAAACATGAAAGTCACTGAATTGGCGCTGGTTAAGAAGGTTCATTGATGCGTCGAAAAAACAAAATCATTGATATTTTTTCTGACTTGATGGTTCAAGCAGGCGCGCAAACCTCGTCACGCCGCCCCTATCCGGCACCGACAGTTTCTGAACATGATCCCGAAACGCTGAAGACAATAGACCGACCGCATGCCGAAGCCCTAAATCTGGCTACGGATATGATGAAAGAGCATGGTCTTGGTGACTGGCGCATAAAGCTTGATCATGCCCGTCGGCGGGCTGGCCAATGTGATTATAACAAAAAAGAAATATCGTTATCGCGGCACTATGTTCGCTATGCTGAAATGGATCATATTCGAGATACGATTTTACATGAAATCGCACATGCGCTGGTTGGGCCACATCATGGTCATGATGCCGTATGGCGACAGCAGGCCCGCGCGATTGGATGCACGGCGACACGGTGTCATACACTGAATTTTTCGCATGCGCGCTGGATGATGCGCTGCCCTAATGGCTGTTTTGAAGTTGAGCGCCATCGTCGAAAATCGGGATTGCTTTGTGCCACCTGCAAAAGCCCTGTGGTTTTTGAACCAGGGAGCCAGCATGTTTGACTATGATTACAACCGCCAAAAACAGCTTGGTAAACAGCTTGGTGCAGCATTGCAAAGATTATCCAGACCTGAAAAGCGGATAACGAGCTTGCAATTTTTCACCGATGCTGAGGTTGCCACCCTGCGCATGGCCGCAAAGCAACAGGACTTTCGGCGCGCTCAAGGCGCAATCAATTATCAGGGGCGCTCTACATTTCAGGATTTTGATGTTTGTTTTCCAGCCCCACGCGAGGGTGTTTTTGATAATTTAGCTACCTATCTTGAAACGTCCTTATGGTCGGCGGGGCAAGCTTTGCCAAAAAACCCCTTTGTCCAGCCTTTCCGCCTTGAAGATTTTGCCATTCAAAATTATCCGGCAGGTTCACGAGGTATTGGTATTCATCGGGACGGGCAACGTTATCATCACATCGTGATTATCATTTGTCTTGGTGGTGCGTCACGCCTATTTAGCTGTGATGATCGCGCGGGCAGGGGGAAACGAACCATTGATGATCGACCTGGACGTATGGTTTTACTCTCTGCACCGGGTTTTAGTAACCGAACGGGTGAAGATGCGCGCCCGCTTCATGGCGTTGACAGGGTTACTCAAGGGCGACTTTCGCTTGGTTTCAGGGCAACGCCAGCCATTTCGATATAAATATCGACGAACCCCTTGCTTCAAATCATTATTCTTGTCACCATGGAATTCTGGAGCGCCCTTCTGCTCCCTCATAGCAAAGATGGGCGCGAATATTTGCGCTTCAGTGGCTGTTCATTTGTGTGAGTCAGTTACGTTTTGATTGAGGGAGATATGTCGTATGCAAATTAACATTTCAGGAAAAAATATTGATACCGGTGCGGCCTTTCAGGAATACGCCCATACTGCCCTGAACAGTGTCGTAGAAAAATATTTTCAAAATGCTGTCAGTGGCCATATAACTCTCGAGAAAGCTGAGTCTGGCTTTACTGTTAAGGCACGTGTTGCCTTGTCACGCCGGATCGAGCTCGAAGCTACTGGCCAGGCTGGCGACGCCCATACGGCACTTGATGCAGCGATGACACATGCTGAAAAACGTTTGCGTCGTCATAAAAGGCGTCTAAAAAATCATCGAAATACAGTTACGGTCGGCGAGGAAGAAGAAGCGATAATGACCGCGCCAATGCGCGTATATGCCTCGAGCGAACAGGTGCATGCGTCCGACGATGTAAAGTCTGATGATGAACTAGTGCCTGTTTTTGCAGATATGTCTTATGATATTGAAACGCTGAGTGTTGATCAGGCCGTTATGCGTCTGGAACTAAGTGGTGCCAACATGCTGATGTTCCGGAATGCTAGTCATCTTGGCCTGAATGTTGTTCATTTGCGTGAAGATGGAACGATTGGCTGGATTGATCCTCGTGGCATGCGCCGGATGGGGGTAGGTGCATAGCACGACCTTAACGATCGCTCTATGGCAGCGATTTCACCTGCCATAGGCCGCCAGCATGCTTTGTGCCGTGACTGGCATGCATCAGATGTGCTTCCAGATAGCCTAAATTTGGTACATCAAAGGACAAGGCACGGTCAGGTGCTATAGCCAGTATATGTGCCAGCATGGCCCGAATGGTGCCAGCATGCGCAATGAGTATCTGCGGGAAGTGAAAGTCTTGCTGTTCCTGAAACCGGCACCAGTTAGCAACCCTTGCACATTGCTGGACGAAACTTTCACCCTCAGGTGGCACCCGGTCTGCGGTCATATATGACCAATTATGCCGGGGCTTGTCTTCAAGTTCTTTCCATATATCAGCCACCGGTTGCTCATCCCATGCGCCAAAACTTTGTTCAACCAAGGCAGGTTCCATTTTTATCGATTGCGGTTGCAACTGTGTCATTAGCAGATCGGCCGTTTGCCGTGTGCGCTGTAACGGGCTTATGTGCCAATCTGCCCCAATCGGTAGTGATTCTAGCAAATGAGTCAGATCATGACTTTGATCGGTAATAGGGGGATCATGTGGTGGCAAACAGCCTGCCACTTTCTGGACAGCGGCGTGTCGGACAAAATAAAAGCGGGTGATTGGCGTGTCTTGTTCCATGACGATATATTATCCAGTAAAACCATTGGTGGACATAGCATAAAACAGCGTCATAAAGCCTATTTCGGCACCTATGATGCTGGCACCCATGACATCGCCGGAAAGGCCGGAAATCTGTCGTTTTGCCAGATGCCCAATCAACAATGATACGATCAAAGCTCCACAACTTGCGCCAAGCGCAGGCAAAAGCGGGAATAGATAGAAAAAAGGGATTGCCCATAAAGCAGTGCCGGTAATCACGATAATGAGGGCAGGGCGGCTAAGCATAGCGCCCAGTTTAGCGTGCGAGCTGATTGGGAAAAGGCAAAGCTGATAGATAATCTGCGCACGTGCGGCGGCTAGCGTGATCGCCATGAACAGTACTAGCATCACACCGTCATTAAATAGGCTGCTGATCGCCAAAAACAGAGTTCCACGGAATAGACTGACCAAAATCAGTGCCAGCACTCCATAAGAACCGATATGACTGTCATGCATGATGCGGCTTTTATCAGCTTCTGTTTGCCCACCACCAAAGCCATCTGCCAGATCAGCCAGGCCATCTTCGTGCATGGCACCGGTAATAATGCCAATGAAGCCAAGAGCTAGAATAGCAGCGCCGATGGGGGGCAGAAACGTCTGAATAGTAGGGAGCAATATACAGCCAGCACCAGCACCGATAATCATCCCTACTAGAGGAAATGCCCATAAGGAACGCGTGAAATCAGGGGTCTTTGATGGTTCAAAGCGAAACCAGAACACAGGAATCCGGCTTAACAGAATGAAAGCTGATGCACTGTCACCAAGCACCGAAAAGTTCATTAAATTCTGTTTGCTTGTCGGGGGCGTGTGCGGTTTCTTCGCCATTATCCCTCGCTTACGCCCGCTTCGGCAAAGGTAGCCATACCGTTGTGCGTTGCCAAAGCTGCACGAACAATCAAGGTTGCCACAGCCCCCCCACTCGCCTCGCCAAGGCGCATACCCAGATCGATAAGTGGCTGTTTACGCAAGGCAACGGCAAGGCGTAAATGACCTGGCTCAACCGACATATGCGAAATTACAGTATGATCTAGGGCGTCAAGCTTGCCATCGGCGGTCAGGGCGGCAGCGGCGGCGGTGCTGATGAAGCCATCAAGCATTACCGGTATCGAGCGCATCCGGGCAGCCAAAACGGCGCCGGCAATGGCAGCAAGTTCACGGCCTCCAAATCCAGCTAGCAAAGCCACCGGATTAGCATCTGTTTTGCCTTGTGTGTCTATAGCTTGTTCAATGATTTTGGCTTTATGCGCAACGCCGTCGTCATCAAGCCCGGTACCAGGGCCAACCCAGCGCGGGGCGTCACCGCCAAAGCGTGCCATGCACAAGGCAGCAGCGGCGGTCGTATTACCAATGCCCATTTCACCTACGACGATAAAATCACAATCTTCAGCAATTTGAGCCGCACCGATATTCATAGCCTCAAGAACTTCGGCTTCGGTCATTGCCGGCTCTTGAGACAGATCACGTGTCGGCTGGTCAAGTTCGATGTCGGTAACTGTCAATTTCAGATTAGCTTCATCGCATAGCTGATTTATCGCAGCACCACCAGCGGTAAAATTGGCCACCATCTGCCCCGTTACCTCTGCTGGAAAGGATGAGATATTTTGTGCCACAACCCCATGATTACCCGCGAAAACCAGACATTGCCCATTATTGATGACGGGCTTTTCCACGCCTTGCCATCCGGCCATCCAGACAGCTATGGTTTCCAGTTTGCCAAGTGATCCAGGTGGTTTTGTAAGCTGGTTTTGCCGTGCATAGGCCTGATTTTTGACCTCACCATTGGCGGCAGGGAGGTTGTCAATAATCTCAATTACATGTGCGGTTGAAGAAAAAATCATGAATGTCTCATATGAATTATGTGAAAAATAAACAAAGTTTATGGTTTTATGGTTTAAGTTTTGATATCAGCCCTGCTGTAACAAAATAGACATGATCTGCAAGTGCCGCGACATGCTGATTTAACAATCCACTTTCATCTCTGAACTGTCGTGATAAGGCGTTATCCGGCACAATCCCCAATCCAGTCTCGCTGGCAACACAATAGATTGTGGCTTGGCTGTTCTCAAGATTATGACAAAGCTTTTCAGTTTCGGCTTTTATATTGTGGTCACCTATCAACAGATTGGTAACCCAGACGCTCAGACAGTCAATCATCATAACAATTTGGGGGCTATTATAAAGTTTAACAGTATTGGCCAGATCAATCGGGGCTTCGATTAGCTTCCACGCATCGCCGCGCCGTTGCTGATGCAGGTCGATACGTGCCTGCATTTCGTCATCAAACGCCTGTGCTGTGGCAATATACAGAAGCTGGGCATCATCTGATGTCATAGCCTTAAAGCGATCAAAGGCAAGGTTTTCAGCTGTGCGGGATTTACCAGAACGTGCGCCGCCTAAAACAAAATGAATATCATGAGGCATTAAATTTCATCCTAATATCTGGCGGAATATACGGCCTGAACATATTGCTGTTCTTTTATACTTGAGCAGATAGATATTGGCAGACGCGGTCAACACATATCCCTTTATAAACGCTAGTCATTGAATATGACCATAATTATCTTGAAGGTCTGTCTGGATGAAAAGCCAAAACAAGTTTTCATAGATAAATATTATCTGTAAGCCAGTCATTAAATGGCTATAAGCTGGTTTTTCTGATGCCACAGAAAAAAACACTATCAAACTTTGGGTTTTGGTCGAGAAATGTTTGACAGCTGTAAAAAATGGTTATCAAAGTTACGTATCTGAATGAATGTGATGCATCGGCATGATGGCTGAGTTCTGCTGGTAGTTGAGGGGGCGTTATGGACGAGAATTCGTCAAATACAGATGGTGTAAAATCTGGTCGTCGCCTTCGTTCTGGGGGGCGTGCTGCGAATACGGCTCGCCGGGGTGATACGCTTTTCAAACAAAGCCCGTGGCGAGTGCCTGTCAATCATGATCGCCCAATCGAGCCTTTGCCCGAGGATGGTGTTATCGCCATTCATAATGGTGCCATGCATATCCTCGAGGAAATAGGCATTGAATTTCTTAACGAAGAAGCGCAGCAGCTTTTTAAAGACGCTGGATGTAAGGTTGATGGCACCAACGTAAAAATGGGACGTGACTGGGTCATGGATATGATCGCCAAAGTGCCACGCCAATTTACCATAACGCCACGTAATCCAGATCGGGAAATTACCATTGGCGGCAATCACATTCTCTTTGGCAATGTTTCATCACCGCCAAATTACTATGATCTTGACCTTGGGCATAAAGTCGCTGGTACCCGAGAACAATGTGCAAATTTGTTGAAGCTTACACAATATTTCAACTGCATTCATTTCGTAGGTGGCTATCCGGTCGAACCGGTCGATATTCATGCCTCTATTCGCCATCTTGATGTTATTTATGACAAGCTTACACTGACGGATAAAGTGGCTCATGCTTATGCGCTTGGCAAAGAGCGCATTGAAGATGTCATGGAAATGGTAAAGATTGCGGCGGGGCTCAGTGAAGCCGCGTTTCAGTCAAAACCTCATATGTATACCAACATCAATTCGACATCACCTCTAAAGCATGATCAACCGATGATTGATGGTTCGTTACGGATGATCCGGCGTGGTCAAGCTGTGGTGGTAACACCTTTCACTCTGGCTGGTGCCATGGCGCCTGTAACGATGACGGGGGCAGTGACCTTATCTATTGCTGAAGCCTTATCCGCTATTGCCCTGTTTCAATATGTAAAGCCCGGCTGTCCCTGTGTTATGGGCACCTTTACTTCGAATGTTGATATGAAATCGGGTGCGCCAGCATTTGGCACAGCAGAATATATGCGTGCAACCCAGATAACGGGTCAGATGGCACGATATTACGACATGCCTATGCGTGCGTCTGGCGTTTGTGCGGCGAATATACCGGATGGTCAATCTATCTGGGAAACCTCCAATTCACTGTGGTCAGCGGTACAATCGGGAACCAATATGGTTTATCACGCGGCTGGCTGGCTTGAAGGCGGGCTAATAGCCAGTCCGGAAAAATTCATCATGGATTGCGAAATGCTTCAGATTATCCAGCGTTACATGGAGCCAGACATATGGGATGCACAACCCGATGCCATTGCCATTGATGCAATCAGGGAAGTTGGCTCAAGCGGCCATTATTTCGGCATCCAGCACACGCAGGATCGCTATCAAAGCGCATTTCATGAACCGTTTGTCAGTGATTGGCGAAATTTTGAAGCCTGGGAAGCTGCTGGTGCGATCAGAACGCCTGAACGCGCCCATAAATTATTCAAAGATATCATCGCCAATTTTCAGGCACCGCCAATGCCTGACGACAGGCATGAAGAATTACTTGCGTTTGTAAATAGGCGCAAGGCTGAAGGTGGCGCGCCCACAGACTTTTAAATAATATAATAATATATGAACGGAATTGAACAAACATGAAAACACAAGCAAAAGTAGTTGTTATTGGCGGTGGTGTCGTCGGGGCTTCGGTTCTGTATCACCTGACCAAGTTGGGATGTCGCGACGTAATCATGCTCGAACGTTCGGAATTGACGTCCGGATCTACATGGCATGCGGCGGGTGGTATGCATACGATTAACGGCGATCCGAATGTTGCCAAGCTGCAACAATATACGATTGAGCTATATCAGGAAATTGAAGACCTATCGGGTCAGGATATCACCATGCATATGACAGGTGGCGTCATGCTGGCAGCTACCGAAGAACGCTTTGACTGGTTAAAGGGCGTTTATGCCAAGGGTAAATATCTTGGTATGGATGATCTTGAAATTATCACCCCTGAACGCGCCCATGAATTATTGCCGCTTATTGATCCAAGCCAGTTTGTCGGGGCTATGTATGATCCTATTGAAGGACATGTCGATCCCTATGGCGTGACCCATGCCTATGCAAAGTCTGCACGAAAGAATGGGGCAGAGTTCTATACGCATACAAAGGTTGAGTCGCTGTCACAGGAAACAGACGGCACATGGAATGTGATAACTGACAAAGGCACAATCAAGGCAGAACATATTGTTAATGCTGCCGGATTATGGGCGCGAGAAGTTGGCCGTATGGTGGGCCTGGAATTGCCCGTATTGGCCATGGAACATATGTATCTGTTAACCGAGGATATGCCCGAAGTCGCCGAAGCAAACGCCAAAACGGGGTCTGAAGTTATCCATGCTGTTGACTTTGACGGTGAAATCTATGTGCGTCAGGAACGTGGCGGCATGCTGATGGGAACTTATGAAAAAGCCTGTGTGCCGTGGTCAGAACGCGAAACACCATGGGAATTTGGGCATCAGCTTCTTGAGCCTGATATTGATCGGATAGCGCCATCATTAGAAGTTGGCTTCCGGCATTTTCCGGCTTTTGAACGCGCGGGCATAAAGCAGATCATCAATGGGCCGTTCACTTTTGCACCGGATGGCAATCCGCTTGTCGGGCCGGTCAAGGGCATGACGAATTATTGGTCTGCTTGTGCTGTTATGGCTGGATTTAGCCAGGGCGGTGGGGTTGGTCTGGCGCTGGCAAACTGGATTGTTAATGGTGATCCAGGCTTTGATGTCTGGGCGATGGATATCAGCCGCTTTGGTGATTATACGAATATGGCTTACACAAATGCGCGTGTGCGTGAAAATTATTCACGGCGTTTTTCTATCCGTTATCCTAATGAAGAATTGGAAGCAGGCCGTCCCTTGCTTACCACAAGCATCTATGACAGGCAAAAGGCCGCTGGCGCTCAATTTGGCGCGGCCTATGGATTGGAAGTGCCGCTATGGTATGCCCCCGAAGGGGTGAAGGATGAGTTTTCGTGGCGTCGGTCAACCGATTTTGAACATATTGGTGCCGAGGCTCGCGGCGTTCGGGACTCTGTTGGTTTAGGTGATATATCGGGATTTGCCAAATATAGCGTAAAAGGTAGTGGTGCGCATGTATGGTTGGATAGAATGCTGGCGTGCAAGATGCCACCGATGGGTCGCATGACATTGGCGCCAATGCTGAAAGAAGATGGCAAGGTCATAGGTGACTTTTCCCTCGCTTGTCTGGCTACAGATGAGTTTCTGATTATCGGGTCTGGGATTGCCGAAAACTATCATATGCGCTGGTTTATGGCGCATATACCAAAAGACGGATCGGTGACGGTTACATCGCATAATCTTGGGCTTGTTGGTCTGACGCTTGCTGGACCAAAGTCGCGTGATGTTTTGCAGGCTTGCACATTTGATGATGTATCCCACGCGGCCATGCCGTTTATGTCGGTGCGCAAAATGGACATAGGTATGGTGCCAGCTATTGTTGGGCGGGTCAGCTATACAGGTGATCTTGGGTATGAAATTTGGGTTAAACCTGAATATCTGGCTAATCTATATGACCAACTCATGTTGGCAGGTGCAGATCATAACATCACATTATTCGGCGCTCGTGCCTTGAACGCCTTGCGACTGGAAAAGAATTTTGGTTCATGGGGACGCGAATTCAGGCCTATTTATGGGGCTGTTGAAACCGGACTTGACCGTTTTGTTGCCTACGATAAGGACGCAGATTTCATAGGTAAGGCTGCGGCGCGTGCTGAACGTGAATCTGGCGGAAAATTACGTTTATGCAGCTTTGTTGTTGATGCCAAAGATGCTGATGTTATTGGCGATGAGCCCATTTCACATGCAGGCAAGGTTGTCGGCTGGGTAACATCGGGTGGTTTTGCGCACGCATCGGGTGTGTCAATGGCGCAAGGTTATGTGCCAAAGGAGCTTGCCGATCATACTGATGGCTGGCAGATAGAACTGCTCAGTGAACAGCTGGATGCCCGATTACAGCGGGCACCGTTATTTGATGCTAATGCAGGGCGGATGCGTAGCTAGATCACCGCACCCGCGTCAAGCGCGCGGGCAAACATCTGGTCATCAATATTGCCGCCTGATGCCACGGCAATAACGGTTCTGGCACCAGCTGGATATTGTCCATCCAAAGCCGCCGCCAATGCCACGGCACCGCCTGGCTCAATAATGATCTTCAGATACTTAAATGCAGTTGCAATCGCCTTTAAAGCCAATTCGTCGCTGACAACGGCACCACCGCTCAGATTTTTGCGATTGATTGCAAAGGTCATTTCGCCAGGTTGTGGAGTCACAATCGCATCACAGATCGATTTTTTGGATATATCGGCGGTCTGGATTGTGCCGCTTTCCAGTGATCGCTTGGTATCGTCATAAAAGGCTGGCTCGGCAGACCAGATATCAATATCTGGAAAGGCGGCTTTTACGGCTATGCTTGTTCCGGCGATCAATCCGCCGCCACCGCAACAGCATAGCAAGGCGTCGGGGGTGATATTCATGGCTGCACATTGCGCGGCGATTTCATGCCCGACGGTGCCTTGTCCGGCGATGATGCGCACATCTTCATAAGGGCGCACAAGTTCGGCATTATGTGTTTTGGTTATGGCTTCGCCTATTTTCTCGCGATTTTGCGAATAGCGGTCATAAAAGACAATTTCAGCACCAAAGGCGCGCGTCCCTTCAACTTTGTTTGCTGGCGCGTCTTCGGGCATCACGATTGTGGCTTTGATGCCGCGGCTGGCGGCAGCGCGGGCAACGCCTTGAGCGTGATTGCCGCTTGAATAGGCAACGACATGCTTGACCGTATCACCAAGTGACCAGATCACATTACTGGCACCGCGTAATTTAAAGGCGCCGGTATGTTGCAAACATTCGGCTTTTACCAGCAGCCTTATACCCAGCAACTTATTTAAAAGAGGCGATTCCATTAAGGGGGTCTGAATCGTGTGAGGCGCGATGCGGATCGCAGCATCGGCAATCGTTTTTGCGGTTATATGCAAGGCCGCGTCAGCTGTTTGTTCGATAGCCGCTTTGGTGTCTGTCATGATCATGCTCCGACAGGATGAGGTCAAAATCAGGATACACCCTAGGAATAATAGGTCATGGGTGCAAGCGGTTAGCCTATCAATCGCCTTAGTTTGTTTTAGGCACTTGAGTTTGCCGCGTTGCACGCCTATTTTGGTGGCTTGTTAACATAAAGGATCATCAGATGACTAGTTCCGCCACATCACCGCAATTTGCCGGTTCATACACAGCGCTTATCACGCCTTTTGCCAATGGTAAAATTGATGAAGCTGCGTTCCGTAAACTTGTGGACTTTCAGATCGAAAGCGGCACGAATGGTTTGGTGCCTGTCGGCACTACCGGTGAATCCCCAACCTTGTCGCATGAAGAGCATGATCGTGTTGTTGAGTTATGTATAGAACAGGCAGCAGGCCGTGTGCCTATCATTGCGGGCGCTGGATCAAATAGTACAGCCGAAGCCGTGCGTCTGGCTAAACATGGTGCAGATGCGGGTGCAGATGCGGTGTTGATTGTCAGCCCCTATTACAATAAGCCCACGCAAGAGGGGCTTTATCGCCATTTCACAGCCGTTGCCTCGGCGGTTGACGTGCCGGTCATCATTTATGATATCCCCGGCCGTTCAATCGTGCGGGTGAGCGATGATAATCTATGCCGAATGGCCAAGGATTTCAGCAATATCTGCGGCATTAAAGACGCGACCAGCGATGTGGCACGGCCAACAAAGCTACAAACATTGCTGGGTAATGGCTTTGCCCAGATGTCGGGAGAAGATGCGACCACCTTGCCTTATCTTGCCGCAGGTGGTCACGGTGCGATTTCGGTTACGTCCAATATCGCCCCTCAGTTAGTGGCTGAAATGCATCAGGCGTGGCAGGCTGGCGATATCAAAACCGCACAGATCATCAATGCGCGTTTGATGCCAGTGCATGATGCCATGTTCTGCGAAGCGAGCCCGGGGCCAGTCAAATATGCGGCAGAACTTTTGGGCATCTGTTCAGCAGATACGCGTTTGCCATTATGCGAAATTGCCGAAGCCAGCAAGGCACAGGTAAAAGCCGCCTTGCGAAGCGCGGGTTTGTTGAATTAGTCATCTATCCAGTTAGGTAAATCAAATGGCCTCTGGGCACATATCAACGGGTCGCATCGCTGAAAACCGAAAAGCGCGCCATGAATATGAAATCGAAGACCGTATTGAGGCTGGGTTGATTCTGCTTGGCAGTGAGGTCAAATCGTTGCGGACAGGGCGTGCCAGCATTGCCGAATCCTATGCGGGTGAGGATAGTGGTCGCTTGATGCTGTTCAATGCCAATATTCCTATTTACGAACCTGCACGGGCTAATCACGAACCCAAGCGACCTCGTGAATTGTTGGTCAAGACACGTGAGCGTAACAAGTTACTGGGGTTGATCCGGCGCGAAGGCATGACACTTGTGCCGCTTAGCCTTTATTTTAATGATAAAGGCGTGGCTAAAATTTCGGTTGGCCTTGCCAAAGGCCGAAAGAAACAGGACAAACGCCAGGCGGCAAAGGATCGCGACTGGGGCCGTGACAAAGCCCGACTTTTGCGCGGTAAAAATTAATATTCTTAATTAATTTCATTTTCCATCATATTGAAAATTTGTGAAAACATACCATCAGTTAAACGCCGAGTCTGGGTGTTGTATCGTGAGCAATGATACGAACTGATTAGCTGTATCTTGCGCGCTTTACCATCGGCCATCTTGCTGTTGATCTGATAATGGCTGGCATGTGTAAATGGATATTCCGCATATCGATATCCTGTTGCGCGCAGAACCGCATCATGTGCCAGTCGACCCAGTGCCAGTATTACCTTGAGATTGGGCATGGCCATAATTTCACCGACAAGAAAGCGGCGGCAGTTATGCGTTTCAGCCGCGGTTGGTTTATTTTGCGGGGGCACGCATCGCACTGCATTGGTGATCCGGACATCGTCAAGCCTGATGCCGTCATTCGCATGACCGCCATATGCCCCATGCGCCATCCCAAATCGTCCTAGCATCTCAAATAGATATCCGCCTGCTGAATCGCCGGTAAAAGGGCGACCAGTTGCATTTGCGCCTTTTAAGCCAGGAGCCAGACCAACGATCAAAATCCGCGCTTTCAATGACCCCATCGCATCAACAGGCGCATTATGCCATTCAGGATGTGTTTTGGCATATGTTTGCAAATAGTCATACAGCCGTGGGCATAAAGCGCAATCAGCTGGCGGCGGCGTAAAGGTCGAAAGGCTAGGCGACATTTGTCGCTTTGACTGGCGCTTTTGAACTATTTTTGGAAATATCTGCCGCAATATCGGCCATATCGATATAGATATCAGCCATGCGACGCAACTGGTCGGCAACCATCGGCGGGGATGTCTTATTGGTTGATACCACCGTTGTGCGGACACCAAGTGCTTGAACATCTTCGAGCAGACGACAGAAATCGCCATCGCCAGAAAACAAAATGGCATGGTCTATATGCGGTGCCAGCTTTAGCATATCGAGTGCCAATTCCATATCCATATTGCCTTTAAGTCGTCGTTTTCCGGTTTCTTCATCGATAAATTCACGGGTTAATTTGCTGACCACGGCATAACCATTATAATCCAACCAATCGACCAGCGGCCGAAGCGAGGAAAATTCCTGATCCTCGGGAATGGCGGTATAATAATAAGCACGGATGAGATTGTTGTCTTTGGCAAAATGGGTGCGCATGCGCGCAAAGTCTATATCTAGGTTAAGCCCACGGGCGGAAGCATAAAAGTTAGATCCATCAATAAATAATGCTGTTTTATCCATGTGAAAAATTCCTTTAATAAATTTTTTAAAAATAATAATTAAGAATAAAAGCTATTCGTAATTTAATGCTAATAATAAATGCATAAAAGCCGCGTTTTTTATAAAAAAATAAAGCGACTTATATATTCAACTTGCCTATAACGGCGTCATATTCATGTTCTAAACCTTTTTAAGGCATGATGTGCTTGGCTGCTACCTTTTAGGGATGAACATGCAGAAAACCGACATATATTTGGGCATTGGCGCTAATTTAACGCCTGCGGGCTTTACCAGTCCTCAAGCGGGGTGTGAGGCCGCGCTTGATGATCTGTCCAGCTATGACATTGATATAGTTAAAATGTCCCGCTGGTTTGAGTCGGCTCCGGTGCCGGTGTCTGATCAACCATGGTTTAAAAATGCCGTTATTCATGCCACCACATCGCGTAATGCTGCCGAAACATTGGCAACCTTGCATGAGGTTGAAGCGCAGTTCGGACGACAAAGACGCATTCGCAACGAAGCCCGTGTTCTGGATATAGACCTACTGGATTTCGGCGGTATGCACAGTGATGATCCATCTTTGCTTTTACCCCATCCGCGTATGCACCTACGCGCTTTTGTTTTACTCCCCCTTCAGGATTTAGCGCCTGATTGGGTTCATCCGGTGACTGGTGAACCTATCCAGACATTGATCGATGCTTTGCCAGATGATCAGATAATTCGACCAGTGTCATAATTATACGCTGAACAAGGACTTGCGGGTTTTTTTTAATTCCTGTAAACATCCATTGATTATTAATTTTTGAGCTGGCTTTAGCCGCCAATCGTGGAGACCTGAATGGCACGTGTCACCGTTGAAGATTGTATTGAAAAGATTCCTAACCGTTTCGAGCTTGTTTTGACAGCTGGTCAGCGCGCGCGCGGTATTCTAAAAGGCGATATTCCGACAATTGATCGGGATAATGATAAAAATCCGGTCATTGCCCTGCGTGAAATTGCCGAAGAAACTGTCGATCTTGATGTGCTTTCTGAAGGTTTGATCAAGAAATTACAGCGCCTTTCTGTTCGTGAAGAACAGGAAACGCACGATGATGCTGCTATCGCTGCTGAAGTTGACCTATCTGAAATGGTTGGCGATTACAGTGATGATGAGGCTCAGGAAAGCGGTATGCAAATCGGCAGTAGCGAAGAGCTGGAAGAAACTGGCTTTGAAGATGTTGACCTTACCGAATTACAGGGCGAGGATTAAGCTAGCCCGCATCATTCATACAGCCCAAAAGGATGCTGGCATCTTGAGCATCGGTGGGATTTTGGATGATTGAAACTGCAGTTCAGATAAAAAACACTATGCAACGCTATGGCACTTTGGGCGATGGCGACATCTTGATGCGGGCTTTTGATTTTGGCAAGAGCGCGCATGATGGGCAGTTGCGCGCTTCGGGTGAGGCCTATTACACGCATCCTGTAGCCGTGGCCAATATGCTGGCGGGGATGGGTCTTGACCTTGATACGGTCATAACGGCACTTTTGCATGATACTGTAGAGGATTGTGACGTTTCTCTTGATACCATCGAAGCGACATTCGGCGGAAGCGTTGCCCAGCTTGTCGATGGTGTTACCAAACTCAGCCGTATTGGTGAACAAAATCGTCAAAGCACAGCCCAGGCAGAAAATTTTCGTAAACTACTTTTGGCGATGAGCGAAGATGTCAGAGTGCTACTGGTTAAGCTTGCCGACCGTACGCATAATATGCGCACCTTATCCTTCATTCCAAAAGCGGAAAAACGAACACGCATTGCCCGTGAGACAATGGAAATTTACGTCCCACTTGCTGAACGGATTGGCGTTACCAATATCCAGAATGAATTAGAAGACTATGCTTTTGGTGTGCTAAATCCGGAAATGCAGGAAACCATTAAAAATCGTCTTGAATATCTAGTTACAGAAACAGAACTTATCATTCCAACTATCAGTGTTGAGCTTCAGCATGTTGTTGAGCGCCATGACATCGAATGTAGCGTCACCGGGCGGATAAAGACGCCTTATTCAATCTGGCGTAAAATGCAGCATAAAAAAGTCACCATGGATCAGCTTGCAGATATAATGGCTTTTCGTGTTTTGGTGCCTGATGTTGAAAGTTGCTACAAAACGCTTGGTGCTGTTCATGGCACCTATCCATCGGTTATGGGGCGTTTTAAAGATTATATTTCAACGCCGAAGCGCAACGGCTATCAGTCGCTTCATACAGGCGTTATTGGTCCTGAAAATCACAAAATTGAAATTCAGGTACGGACGCCATCAATGCATGAATATGCTGAAAATGGCGTCGCAGCTCACTGGAGTTATAAAACCAAAGAAGAAGTAGATAGCTTCAAAAAAATAAAATGGATAAATGAGCTTGTTTCTATTTTGGATGAAGAAGCAGGTGCTGATGAATTTCTTGAACATACGAAAATGGATTTATATCGTGATCAGGTGTTCTGTTTCACCCCCCGTGGAGATTTAATTGCCTTGCCGCGAGGAGCAACGGCGGTGGATTTTGCATTTGCCGTTCATACAAAAATTGGTATTACCTGTAATGGCGTAAGCATTAACGGTAAAAATCGTCAGCTTGCTACCGAGCTTGAAAATGGTGATCAGGTGGATATCCACACTGATGAGAACGCACGCCCACGTGCCGAGTGGGAGGCATTTGTCAAAACTGGGCGCGCCAAGTCTGGCATAAGGCGCTTTTTGCGGGCTGAGCGTATTGTCGAATTCAGCCGGGTTGGCAAAGCGATGCTACAGAAAACCTTTCGTGAAAATGGTAAGCCTTTTCGTCAGTCAGCCATCGAAAATTATTTAACGGCACTTGGTTCAACCAAAATCGATGATTTGTTTGCTCAGGTTGGCGAAGGCCGAATTTCGGCTTTGACAATTTTTGAAACTGTACATCCTGATGCAGCAGTTTCCGTAAAAGACAAAAACAGTAGCAAAAACGCTAAAGCCGCCAAAAAACAAACAGTGGCGCTTAAAATAAAAGGTGATAATTCGGGAACGGCGATCATTATGGGGCGCTGTTGTCATCCGTTGCCAGGTGATGATGTGGTTGGTATTTTCACTACTGGCAAAGGTGTCACGGTGCATATGATTGGATGTGACACTTTATCCAAATTTAACGATACACCTGAATTATGGATTGATGTTGAATGGGAACGTGAAGGGCCAAAGCGTGTTTCTGGGCGGTTAAAAACAGTCTTGTCCAATGTGCCGGGCAGCTTGGCCGCCTTGACCACAGTCATTGGTCAGCAAGGTGGTAACATTTCTAATATTTACCTGATTGACCGCACCCCTGATTTTTTCAGCTTTCAGCTGGAACTTGACGTCAAAAATGTTGAACATTTAAGGTCGATCATAGGTGTTTTGCAGTCTAATAAGCATATTGAAAGTGTGGAGCGGGACATTAATGGCTAATATTTCTGTGCAGTTACATCCACCAATGTTCACCACCCTCAGGTTTTCTGATGTTTAGACGCAGAAACCCACTGACCCGACTGTCCCAGTTGCGGGGGGTGATTTGGCCAGAGCGTGGGTTTCGCCGGTTATTTGCCTATTTGTTGCAACGCGTTATGCGGATGCCTGGTAGCACGTCTTCAATCGCGGTCAGCCTGTCATTTGGTGTGGCTTTGTCCTTTACACCATTTATTGGTTTTCACCTGATTCTGGCGGCCGTTTTGACCTCATTGGCACGCGGTAACGTTCTGGTTTCGGCGATAGGTACCTTTATTGGCAACCCGTGGACCTTTCCGTTGATCTGGTATGCTGATTATGAACTTGGAGCGTTCATTTTAGGTCTTTTGGGGTTTGATATAAGCCAGCAATCACTTTCACTGAGTCAGTTTTCATCACATCCGACTGATCTTCTGCTACCTTTAACGCTTGGGGGCTTTGTACTTGGTGCAATCAGTTGGTTTACGACCTATGGTGCGGCTTATTGGGCGATTGACACTTGGCGTCAGCATAGGGCAAAACGACTTATGGAGGCTAAATTGCGCCGCGCACAAGCACCTAAAGGTGCCAGTGCAGACAAGACGCATGATGCGCCTATGAAATCTGATCACAAAACCGATCAGGATATATAATAAGCACCCCATATCCGGGGTGGATTAAGGAATTCTTATGACCGAAACATCATCAGCACCCGCGCTTTCAAGATTGCGGCTGGGCGTTAATATCGATCATGTTGCAACAGTGCGCAACGCGCGTGGTGGCGTCCATCCCAATCCGGTTGATGCGGCGTTATTGGCTGAGCAGGCAGGCGCAGACGGCATTACGGCTCATCTTCGTGAGGATAGACGGCATATCCGTGATGACGATATTCATGCGATAAAGGCGGCTATTACGGTGCCGTTGAATTTTGAAATGGCGGCAAATTCAGAGATGATCGAGATGGCGCTGGCCGTCAGGCCAAACGCGGCCTGTATTGTCCCTGAACGCCGTGAAGAAGTCACTACTGAGGGTGGCCTTGCGGTTGTTGGCAATGAAGATCGGCTGGGCACATTGTTGCAACCGCTAAAAGATGCTGGCATTCGTATTTCGCTATTCATCGAAGCAAGCGAAGCTGAAATTGATGCCGCCCGTTCTATTGGTGCTGATATTATTGAGTTGCATACAGGGCGTTATTGTCATGATGACACTAACCGGGATTTTGAATATTCCCGTATTCGGTCGGCAGCAACCTATGCTGTCAATCAGGGTATAGAATGCCATGCGGGGCATGGTCTGACCTTTGACACAGTTGGGGCGATTGCGGCTATTCCCGAAATGGAAGAATTGAATATTGGGCATTTTCTGATTGGCGAAAGCATCTTTCTAGGTTTTCCCGAAGCCATCCGCCGCATGCGTAGTCTGATGGATGATGCGCGCGAAGGTATATCAGTATGATCTTGGGGATTGGTACTGATCTGGTTGATGGACGCCGGATTGCGAACAGTCTTGATCGTTTTGGTGCGCGTTTTGAAACCCGTATTTTCACCGATAAAGAAATTGAATCAGCCCGAAATAGACCTGATCCGGCATTATTCTATGCCAAACGGTTTGCTGTAAAAGAAGCTATTTACAAAGCTTTAAGCTCTGCTGACGTGGTTGGCCTTGGCTGGCGTGAGGCCGAAACGCTGAATGATTCGAACGGCGCCCCAAGAGTATATCTTTTTGGTGCGTGTAAAACGGCGCTTGAGCGCTTAACGCCGGAAGGCTATAAGGCCTCAATACATATTTCGATCAGCGACGAACTGCCCTATGCACAAGCATTCGTTGTCATTAGTGCATCAATGATCCAAACGGGAATTTAACATGACCAAGAAAAAAGAAAGCAAAGGCGAGCTTTTTAAAACGATAATCATTGCTGGCGCTATTGCCCTTGGTTTTAGATCATTTCTGTTTGAGCCATTCAATATTCCTTCCGGCTCGATGGTGCCGACCTTGCTGGTGGGGGATTATCTGTTTGTGTCGAAATATTCCTATGGTTATTCGCGCTATTCCTTCCCGCTTGGTATTGTGCCTTTTGGCGGACGCATAGCCGAAGATACGCCAGAGCGCGGTGATGTTGTCGTATTTCGCCAGCCGACCGATGTTTCGATATCTTTTATCAAGCGTGTTGTTGGTTTGCCTGGCGACCGTATTCAGGTCAAAGACGGTATCCTGCATATCAATGGTGAACAGGTTAAACGCACCTATATGGGCAATACAAAAGCGCGAAGTGCCTCATCGGTAATAGATTTTAAAGTTTATGAAGAATTATTACCGAATGGTGCCAAACACTATATTCAGGAACGATCAGATAATGACAGCTTCGACAATACGGTTGAATTCACCGTTCTTGAGGATCATTATTTCATGATGGGCGATAATCGGGATAATTCGCGCGACAGCCGTACATCATCGGTTGGTATGGTGCCTGCCGAAAACCTTATTGGTAAAGCGCAAATTCTGTTTTACAGCCATGACGGCAGTGCCCGTATTTGGGAATTTTGGAAATGGCCATTTGCAATTCGTTATGGCCGCCTTGGTGATACAATTATTTGATGAAATCAGTTGATCTGAAACCACTAGCCGACCGGCTAGCACATAAATTCAAAGATCAATC
>NZ_CBFHNB010000018.1:0-32969 GCF_965657105.1 Puniceispirillum sp. (SeqCode) | reverse complement strand
TTGATTGGTAGATGCGTGCGTACTATGCCCAAAACTGCACCGTAGTTGGACGGTAAACGTGTGAAAGGATAGATAATGTTTGACCCGAATAAACCGATTGTTACCTTGACGGATAAAGCTGCACAGCATGTTCGGAGCTTGATGGATAAGGCTGATAGCGATGTTATCGGTCTGCGTGTGGGTATCAAGACCACCGGTTGTTCTGGTATGCAATATGATGTCCAGTTTGCAACCGAGCAAAAACCGTTTGAAGATAAGGTCGAAGAAAAGGGCGTGACATTATTCATTGATCCGACAGCCGTGATGTTTCTGATTGGATCGGAGATGGATTGGCAGGAAGATAAGTTTGCTGCTCGATTTGTCTTTAACAACCCCAATGAAATTGCCCGTTGTGGGTGCGGCGAGAGCTTTTCTGTCGCGTCATAATTGGGTTTTTCTGAGACCTGTTTGACACTGTCTTTTCTGATGGTATCTGGCAGCGTTAAAACCAGACGGTGAACATGTCAGAACCGAAGTCAAAAAAGATTATCTCATTACTTGCCGATCTGGCGCGCTATACAATACCGCAAGGGAACTGGCGCGTGCGTGGCCGCATTACCGCGGCCTTTGCTTGTCTTATGGCGGCAAAAGGGTCAAATATCATAACCCCGCTTATGTATGGTGCGGCGGTTGATCTAGTTAATGGTGAGCAGGGATTTGCCATGACAGCCCTAATGTGGGTCGTGGCAGGCTATGCGCTGACACGGCTTGGCCAGCAGGTGTTCAGCGAAGCCAAACAATATCTGTTTGCCAGTGTTGCACAGCGCGCGGTTCGTGGGGCGGCATTGAATGCCTTTCGATACTTACATAAATTATCATTACAATTCCATCTTGACCGGCAGACAGGTGGCCTGACAAGGTCGATTGACCGTGGTGCCAAGGGTATTGAATTTCTGCTGACGATTGCCTTTTTTGAAGTCTTGCCGCTATTTGTCGAAATGCTGTTTGTCAGCGCCATTCTGTGGTCAATGTTCGGGTTTTTCTATGCGGCGGTGACATTTGTGACGGTGATGGCCTATGTCATCTTTACGATTAAGGTGACCGAATGGCGGATTCGGTTCCGGCGTGAAATGAATAATGCCGATGAAAGCGCCGCTACGCGCGCGGTTGATTCGATGCTGAATTACGAAACGGTCAAATATTTCAATGCCGAAGATATTGAAGCTGAGCGCTATGATACGGCGATGCGTAAATATGAGATTATGGCGGTTAAATCACGCACGTCATTGTCGGTGGTCAATATCGGTCAAGGCGCGATTATTGCCATTGGTCTGATGGCGATGATGGGCATGGCAGGTTTGGATATTCAGCGCGGCTTTTTGACCGTTGGTGATTTTGTGATCGTGAATACCTATCTATTACAGCTATATCTGCCGCTTAATTTTCTAGGCTGGGTCTATCGGGAATTGCGCCAATCGCTGGTTGATATGGAACGTATGTTCAAATTGCTGGATGAAGAACCCGATATTGCCGACAAGCCGGATGCTGGCGATCTGGCCGTGGCTGGTGGTGAATTGGTGTTTGACAATGTGCATTTTGCCTATGCTGACCGGCCTATTCTCAAAGGTGTCAGCTTTCGCGTGCCACCTGGCAAACGCACCGCCATTGTTGGTCCAAGCGGTTCTGGCAAAACGACGATTTCGCGGCTGTTATTCCGCTTTTATGATCCAAATCAAGGTAGTATCCGCATAGATGGGCAGGATCTGCGCGATGTAGCGCAAAGTTCACTCCGCAGCGTCATTGGCGTGGTGCCGCAGGATACGGTCATGTTCAATTCAACGATTGGTTATAATATAGGCTATGGGCGGCATGATGCCAGTCAGGCTGATATTGAAGCGGCGGCCAAGGCGGCGGCGATTGATGGCTTTATCAGCAAATTACCCGATGGCTATGATACACGTGTTGGTGAACGTGGGCTGAAACTGTCGGGTGGTGAAAAACAGCGCGTTGCGATTGCCCGGGCGATTTTGAAAAAGCCGGCGATCTTTCTGTTTGATGAAGCAACATCGGCGCTGGATAGCCGCACCGAAAAGGATATTCAACTTTCGCTCAATGATATTTCGCGGAGCCAGACTACATTGGTTATTGCACACCGGCTTTCGACTGTTGTCGATGCTGACGAAATTCTGGTGCTTGCTGATGGTGAGATATGCGAGCGTGGTACGCATCGCCAGCTCCTGGCCAAAAACGGCCTCTATGCCACGATGTGGCAACGCCAGTCAGACGGATTTATGGATGATGATGCGGCGACTGATTATGATAGGCCGCAAGAGGTCATAAGCTGATGTATCGCCATGCCAGCGAAGCGGGGCTTGTCTTGCCGTCTGGTGCTGATGTCAATTTGCCCTATGATGGCCATAATCTGCGCGGGCATCTGGCTGAAATAGCTAATGAAACGGCGGTGCGAGGGCATGTTCTGCTATGTCCGGGATTTACCGAATTTTGCGAAAAATATAGCGATGTAATCCAGCAATTCAACAATCGTGGTTATAATGTTTTGGCGATAGATTGGCCCGGACAAGGCATGTCGGGGCATCTAGGGCGGCATCGCATGGCGGTGCATTGTGACAGCTTTGACCAGCATATCGGCGCGATGGACAGATTGATCGCGGCGGTTGGCTGGCAAGATAGGCCAGTGATGCTGTTTGGTCATTCGATGGGCGGGCATCTGGCTTTGCGCTTGTGCCAGCATCTGGGGGCGCAGGTGCAGGCGGCGATTATCCTGTCGCCGATGATCGTGCCGCCGGTGATGCCTGTATGGATGGTGCGCCTGATCACGCAGTCGCTTGTGATGGCGGGGTTTGGACGTTCCTATCTGCCGTTTACAAAGCCGCCAGCGCTTGATTATATCAGGCAGTTCCGTCCGCATAATGCGCTGTCACGCGATAAAGCTGGATATGAAAGCCAATTTGTCTGGTTTGACGATAATCCCGAATTACGGCGTAGTCAGCCAACCGCAGGCTGGGTGCACGCTGCCTATGACTCATGTGCGCGCACGACATTGAACAAAGACTGGATGGCGGCGATAGATTGTCCGGTACTGGGCTTACTGGCTGGTGATGAACGGGTGGTGCATAAAGCGTCTAGCGACCGGATGCTGGCTTGCCTGGCGCATCTGACGCGCTATGAATATGACGAGGCGCGGCATGAATTGCTGAATGAAAAGCCCGATGTGGTGGCGGATATATGGACGCGGATCGATGCGTTTATCGATGCGGTTCTGGCAGCCGAGGTCAAAGCCGTTTGAAATAGCGGCTAAGTAAGGTCTGGCGCTGCATTAAGTAGGCTCGCCGCCATCGGGGCCATAGAAGATCACCCATGTTGTCATGCTCTCGCCAAACTGGGTAAAGCGATGCGGTACGCCAGCGGCGACAAACAGAAAATCACCCGGGGCGAATGGCACACGTTCGTCCGCCATCTCGAAAATGCCCGTGCCATCAATTATGATATAGGCTTCATCCTGACGATGCGGGGTTTGATAGTCGGCTTTTTTTGGTTCGTATAGCTCAACTTTGAGGGTGCCATGTTCGTATAAGGTGGCAAATTTCTGTGCCGCATCATTCACAGTTACTTCGGACAGTGCCTTACGTGCTCTGGATAGGCTGATATGCGCACATTGTGCAGGCCTCTGGGGGGATTCCTGTGTCATATGTCTGCTCCATCAAATCAAGAGGTTGATCATGCAATATCATAGACTGAAATATGTTAATAAATGATGAACAGGCTTATTAAACTAAAAATTGTTCCTGAATCGCACGTTCAGTCAAAGAGAAGCCAGGATCATATAGTAAATTCAACGTAATATCGCGCGCCTGAGCGACGGAAACATGTTTGACATGGCGAAATTCGGTGCTGTCAGCACTTACACTAAGCGGTCTGAAGTCAGGTTCCAGATTGACCAGCTCAACAGCCGATGTTTCTGGAAGCAATGCCCCACGCCAGCGCCGTGGCCGGAATGGCGAGATCGGTGTCAAGGCCATCAATTCGGTGCCAAGCGGAATGACGGGCCCATGCGCCGACAGATTATAGGCGGTCGAGCCGACAGGCGTTGCTAGCAAAACACCATCACAGATCAGCTGTTCAAGTTTGTTTTTGCCATCGACAGAAATATTGATATGAGCGGCGTTATGCGTCTGGCGCAATAATGACACTTCGTTGATCGCCAGCGCTTCGTGCGTTGTGCCATCCTTGTTGGTGGCGATCATGCGCAACGGATGCAGTGCGGCTGTTTCGGCGGCGGCAATGCGTTCGGGTAGTTCGGCACTGGCATAATGATTCATCAAAAAGCCAAGATGCCCGCAATTCATCCCGAACACAGGCAAACCAGATGTCATGGTTTCATGCAGAACATTAAGCATATGCCCGTCACCGCCAAGCGCAACGATATGGGTGGCGTCAGCCAGCGCGTTATGACCATAAAAATCGACAAGCTGTTGCAGGCGAATTCTGGCCAGATCATGATTTGATGCGTTAAAATGGATCTTCATAAATAACCTATTGCCCTGTGTGCGCATGATGCGCGCCATGATGCCAGAAGCGGTGATAAAGCGTCTGTATTTGAAATGAGCATAATCATTTTATCAGGTAAAGGCAAAATTAGGACGTATGAATAAGGTATTTAGGATAAAAGGCTTGAAAGAGGAGGGGCGTTTCCGCCACTGTTGTCTGCATGAGTGATAAACCACAAAACGCGCCATCCTTGTTGATCGCGCCTGAACCTGATGCCGAAGGTCTGACGCAGACTGTCTCCGGGCTGAATGAAGCTGGCGCGCCAATCAATCTGCCTGTCGTTACCGAAAAACCGATTACGCTGTTTCTGAATAATCAGGAAATTGTGACTTCGATGACGTTAGGCGACTGGGTGCCCGAACTGGCGGTCGGGTATTTTTTGAATCAGAATATGCTACGCCAGGATGATCAGATTACCAGCGTAGATATTGATGATGATCTGGGCGTCTGTATTGTCCGCACCGCGCGTGAAACCGATTTTGAAGCCAAGATGAAACGCAAAATCCGCACCAGCGGCTGTGCCGAAGGTACCGCCTATGGTGATATGATGGAACGGTTTGACGATATCAAATTGGCCGCCGATGCTCGCTTTAAGGCAAGTTGGCTTGTCGGTCTGTCAAAAGCTATCAATACCACGCCCAGTCTGTATCTTAGCGCCGGAGCGATACATGGATGTGTATTGTGCAAGGCACATCAGCCGCTGGTCTATATGGAAGATATAGGCCGTCATAATGCGGTTGATAAAATTGCCGGCTGGATGTTTTTGAACAAGGTCGCATCGCAGGATAAGATTTTTTATACAACCGGACGTTTGACCACCGAAATGGTGATCAAGACCGTGCAGATGCAGATTCCGATTCTGGTCTCGCGTTCGGGCTTTACGGCGGCGGCTGTCGAGCTGGCGCGCGCGGCTGACCTGACGCTGATCGGACGCGCCAAGGGCAAACGCTTTATCGCGTTGGCTGGTGAACAGCGGATCGATTTTGATATTGAAACAGGCGGTGAAGTGGGGGATGTCGAATTTGCCGATAGCCCATCGCGCCAGCGCGCCCAACAAGATAAATGAGCATGACAGATGAGTTCAGATACAGATAGTGATCGACCTTTACCTGGTGATCTTCATGACCATCTAGGTTATTTGCTGCTTGCTGGCGGGCAGTCACGGCGTATGGGTGGTGGTGACAAAAACCTGATGCTACTTGGTGGCAAGCCGCTATTGCAGCATGTGCTTGACCGCGTTGATATTGGCACCGCGCCGGTACTGTTGAATGCGAATGGCGATGCGGAACGTTATGCCAGCTTTGATATGCCAGTTCGCGCTGATGTGGTTGATGGCTATGCCGGCCCGTTGGCGGGCATATTGACTGGATTGGAATGGGCGGCACGCGCCCATCCGGATATCACCCATATGATCAGCCTTGCTACCGATGCGCCGTTTCTGCCGCGTGACTTGTCAGCCCGGCTAATGGCGGGGTTGATCGATGCGGGGGCAGATATAGCCCAAGCCGCCTCGCCAGATAATAGAGATGGGAAAATCAGACGGCATCCGGTGTTTGCGATCTGGCCGGTGGCGTTGGCCGTTGATTTGCGACATGCGCTGGTTAATCAGGACATCCGCAAGATTGATGATTTTACCGCCCGTTATCATTGTGCGGTAGTGCCTTTTGAAGGGACGCCTGATCCCTTTATGAATCTGAATCGCCCCGAAGATTTCGCTATGGCGCAAGATTATATTTAGACCTCTGCTGTCGTAGGGATAGTCTGGCAGGGATGGTTTGGCATTTATATGCTGTGCTGACAAAAACCATGTGCCATCTTGTGATTGGTGCTTTTGCGCGTTACATAGGCACTGTGGATATGCGCTTAAGCAAGCGTTTGGCAGGGTGGAACATGAGGATCAATAATGGCGAGTGACGCGATTACCGCAGCACAGGGGCTTTTTACCGCCTATCATGAAGCTCTGACGCGACTGGAAAAAGGGCTTGGCACCGGTTTTAGCGCGGCAGTTGATATGATGCTGGATACGGCTGGCCATGTGGTGGTCTGCGGTATGGGTAAATCAGGTTTGGTTGGCCGCAAGATTGCAGCAACGCTGGCGTCAACGGGGACACCATCACTGTTTTTACATCCTGCCGAGGCAATCCATGGTGATCTGGGTATGGTGCGGCGCGGTGATGTTGTTTTGTTGATGTCGCATTCGGGCGAAACCGAGGAAGTTATCCGCCTGTTACCGGCGTTAAAGCGGCTCGAAACACGGATTATCGCCTTTACAAGCAATGCCAATAGCACGATGGCGCGCGAAGCCGAAATTGCCCTTGATATTTCGGTTGATCGCGAGGCCTGTCCGCTTAATCTGGCACCAACAACGTCCAGCCTGAATACATTGGTGCTTGGCGATGCGCTGGCGGTTGCTTTGATGGAAAAGCGCGGCTTTGAAGCGGCTGATTTTGCCGCGACGCATCCTGGTGGGGCTTTGGGACGACGCCTGCTGACGCATGTGCGTGACCGGATGCGGGTGGAAAATCTGCCCTTTGTCGATGCTGATAGCACCGTTCAGGATGCGCTGATTACCATGACCGAAGGGCGGCTTGGCCTGGCACTTGTCGGTACGGCTGAAAAGCTGGATGGGATATTAACTGATGGCGATTTACGCCGTTTGCTGGTGTCGGGTGTCGATTTGGCTGGGACGCGTGTTGGCGATGTGGCAAGTGCCGATCCCTTGTCGATTGCGCCGGATGCGATGATGAATGAAGCCGAGGAAAAGATGCTCGAAGCCCGGATACAGTGTCTTGTGGTGAAGGATGATCAGGCGGTAGTTGTTGGTATTTTGCAGATTTTTGAATAGGCTTATGAAACTTTCCGATTTTGATTTTGATCTGCCACCCGACCGGATCGCCACAGCGCCAGCGCAACCGCGTGATAGCGCGCGGCTTCTGGATCTTTCGGGTGCGGCTATAGCAGACCGGCATGTTGGTGATCTGCCTGATCTTTTGCGGGCAGGTGATCTGTTGATCGTCAATGATACCTCGGTTATTCCAGCACGACTTATAGGCAAGCGTGGTGAAGCCAAAATCAGCGTGACATTACATAAATATGAGGGACATAAAAATGGGGGGGATGCGATCTGGCGGGTATTTGCCAAACCAGCCAAGAAATGCCGCCCTGATGATATTATCATGTTTGCACCGGACTTTGGCGCCCGCGTTCTAGGGCGGGGGGCAAGCGGTGATGTCGAACTAGCCTTTATTGATCCAAGGTCAGGCGCGGCGCTGGATACCACGGCGTTGCATGCCGGACTTGATAAATATGGCACAATGCCGTTGCCGCCTTATATTGCCCGGCCTGATGGGGTGCTTGATGCCGACCTTGAGGATTATCAGACGATGTTTGCCAGTCAGCGCGGGGCGGTTGCCGCCCCAACGGCGGGGTTGCATTTTACCGATGGGCTGACCAGCGCATTACAGGCCAAAGGCGTCGCTATTGCGGCGGTGACATTGCATGTTGGTGCGGGTACGTTTCTGCCCGTTACGGTTGAGACTATCGCCGAACATAAGATGCATTCCGAATGGGGTGCGGTTCCGGCAGATGTCGCTGCCAAAATTATCGCCACCAAACAAGCTGGCGGGCGGGTGGTTGCGGTTGGCACAACCAGCCTGCGTATTCTGGAAGCCAGCTTCGCCGCACTTGGTCACATTGGCAGTTTTGCTGGTGAAACGGATATTTTTATCACCCCGGGCTTTCAATTCAATGTTGTCGATATGCTGATGACAAATTTTCATCTGCCGAAATCAACATTGCTGATGCTGGTCAGTGCCTTTGCTGGTCATGCCCCGATTATGGCGGCCTATGAACATGCCATTGCATCGGGGTATCGGTTCTTTTCCTATGGCGATGCCTGCCTCTTATCGCATAATCTATTAGCGCATGATCTTTTATCGCATGATCTGTCGGCTAATGATCGGCCTGCACAATCCGAAACGGACACAAAATGACCGCTTTTTCCTATGATCTGCTCACTACCGATGGTGCGGCGCGGCGTGGCCGCCTACACACCGCCTGGGGTGTTGTTGAAACGCCGGTTTTCATGCCCGTTGGTACCGCCGCTACGGTTAAGGGGATGATGCCGGAATCGGTCAAATCAACAGGTGCCAGCATTATTCTGGCGAATACCTATCATCTGATGTTGCGGCCTGGTGCCGAACGTGTCGGGCGGCTTGGCGGGGTGCGCAAAATGATGGGCTGGGATGGTCCATTATTGACTGACTCGGGTGGTTTTCAAGTGATGTCGCTGGGCCCGTTGCGCAAGCTTGATGAAGATGGTGTGACCTTTAAATCGCATCTTGATGGTAGCAAGCACCGGCTAACGCCCGAACGATCTACCGAAATTCAGCATCTGCTGGATGCAACAATCACTATGGCTTTTGATGAATGTACGCCCTTTCCGGCGGAAGAGGCGGTGGCGGCAGACTCCATGCGGCTGTCGATGCGCTGGGCAAAGCGATCCCGCGATGCCTTTGTGCCGCGCGAAGGCTATGGCCAGTTTGGCATCGTGCAAGGGTCGATCTTTGCCGATTTGCGCGCCGAGTCAGTGGCCGCATTGACCGATATTGGCTTTGAAGGCTATGCGATTGGCGGGCTTGCCGTGGGTGAGGGACAAGAGGCGATGTTCGAAGCGCTGGAATTCACCACGCCTTTAATGCTAACGGATAAGCCGCGCTATCTGATGGGGGTTGGCAAGCCATCCGATTTGGTTGGCGGGGTGGCGCGCGGGGTCGATATGTTCGATTGTGTGCTGCCAACACGATCCGGGCGGACTGGTCAAGGCTTTACCCGCCGCGGCCCGATCAATATCAAGAATGCTCGCCATGCCGAAGATAACCGTCCGATTGACGAGGCCTGTAGCTGTCCAGCCTGTACGCGGTTTTCGCGTGCCTATCTGCATCATCTGTTCAAAGCCGATGAAGTGCAGGGGCTGATGCTGTTGAGCTGGCATAATATCCAATATTATCAGGATCTGATGGCTGATATGCGGGCGGCGATCGAGGCTGGCAGATTTGCACAATTCGAAAAAAACTTTCATGCTATGCAGAGCCTTGGTGATATCGATCCGCTAGATCCTTAAGAACAATTACTTAAGAATATTTACTTGAGAACACTGATAGGAGCCTTGATGTCAAAATCTGTGGTTTCACACGATATGAACAAGCTGAAAGCATGGCTGGTTGCCGATGCCAAGGCGGCTGGCTTTGCCGATATCGGGATCACAAAGGCAGTGCATTCACAGCGTACCACCGACGGATTAGCCCAATTTCTGGACGATGACTTTGAGGGCGATATGGCGTGGTTGCGCGATACAGCCGACCGACGCCAGCAACCCCATGCGATGTGGGACGACGCGCGCACGGCGATTGTTCTGGGGATGAATTACGGCCCCGACCATAATCCGATGGATAATCTGGCAGTGCGCGATAAAGGCAATATTTCGGTCTATGCGCGCGGGCGGGATTATCATGCGGTGATTAAAGGCAAGCTGAAACAGCTGGCAGGCCGTCTGGCGGCAAAATCAGGCTGGCAGGTCAAGGTTTTTGTCGATACCGCGCCCTTGATGGAAAAGCCGCTAGGGCAGACTGCCGGTATTGGTTGGCAAGGCAAACATACGAATTTGGTGTCGCAGACACATGGTTCATGGCTGTTTTTAGGGACGATCCTGACCGATGGTGAATTGCCCTATGATGAGGCGCAAAGCGATCATTGCGGCAGTTGCACAAACTGCCTTGATATTTGCCCGACTGATGCGTTTCCTGCGCCCTATCGGCTTGATGCGCGGCGCTGTATTTCCTATCTGACAATCGAACATAAAGGCCAGATACCCACAGAATTCAGAACCAATATAGGCAACCGCATCTTTGGCTGTGATGATTGTCTGGCGGTATGTCCGTGGAATAAATTCGCGCAGGCCGCATCCGAACAGAAACTGGCGGCACAGGTGGAAACAGTGTTGCCAGCATTGGATCATCTGTTGGGGCTGGATGAGGCCAGATTCCGCGCAGAATTTGCCAATACGCCAGTCCGCCGCGCAGGGCATGAGCGGTTTTTGCGCAATGTGCTGGTGGCGGCGGGCAATAGCGCGGATATGGGGCTGGTGCCGATGATTATCCCGCATCTGGATCATGTAAGCGGGCTGGTGCGTGGCATGGCGGTTTGGGCTTTGCGGCAGGTGCTGGATGAGGCGGATTTTGCTACCATGAAGGCGCGCTATGCAAGTGTCGAGACGGATCAGGATGTTGCGGCCGAGTGGGGCTAGCTGTTCATGATCAGACGCCTAGCCAACTTCATGGCCAGCTTCATGGCTAGATGTGTGATCAGATGTTTTTGAATATCGTCTGATTTTCTGTTATCATTTATAGAATATTTCGATGTTATGTCTGACCGCCCGGTTTGATGGCGGCCAGATTTTATCCCGGAACAGGGTAACGTGATCTCTTTTTGAATAGTGTCCGGCACATGTAACCAGACTGACTATCGCTATTCAATTAGGGGGAGCATATCATGATATCGGTAAGACTTTGGCTAAAGCGGGCTGTCATGGTCAGCTTTATGCTGTGCGCGTCTATGGTGCCACATTCTGCTGCGTGGGCGCAGGACGCGCCAATCGTTTCAAAATTATCCAAAAATATCTATTCGATCTATTGGGGATTCTTTAACAGTTTGGTGGTTATTGGCAAGAAAGGTGTATTGATTACTGACCCGGCCAATAATAACCGTGCGGCGGTTTTAAAGGCTGAAATTGCCAAGCTGACCGATTTGCCTGTCACCTATATCGTGTTATCGCATGAACATTTTGACCATGTCGGCGGTGTCAGTGCCTTTCCGCAGGCAAAATTAGTTGCCCAGAAAAATATCCATGCGGTATTGCCGCTTGATCCGCTTGATCTGGCGCCTGACGATATCGATATCACCTTCGAGAATAAATATACCATCAATATGGGCACAACCGATGTCGAGATGCATTTCATGGGCGCTGGTGATGGCGTGGCCACCACGGTTGTCTATCTGCCCTGGGAAGGTGTTATCTTTACCGCCGATCTTTATGAAGACAAACGGCTGACACCAGCTTCGTTTCTGGATGACACCAATATGCTGGGCGTGCGACGCATTTTGAACCGGATAGGGCAATGGCCGTTAAAACATGCTGTTACCGCTCATTCCAAATCCACCAGCCCACAGATTTTGCGGGATAATATCCGTTATTTCAATGATCTGTATGATGCGGTTTATCCGCCTATTGCAAAGGCCGCGGCATCGGATAATCCGTTTGCCATGTTTGGATTGCTCGACAGTTTACCTGGTACAGTGACGCTTGACGAATATTCTGACTGGGATGGCTATGAACATTTATTCGGGCATGTAAGGCGGATGGCCTTGTCGATCATTCATGGTGGATAGGAGTCATAGATGTCATCTTACAAACTCTACATAACTAATAAAAACTATTCATCATGGTCATTGCGGTTATGGCTGTTGATGCGGGCGTTTGATATTCCCTTCACCGAAAAAATGGTGCCCCTTGATCACGATGTGAAAATTCCGACCTTGGACGGTATCTCGCCAACAGGCAAGGTGCCATGTTTGGTTGATGGCGATGTGACCGTCTGGGAAAGTCTGGCGATTACCGAATATCTTGCCGAAAAGCACCCGACCAAAATGCTGTGGCCTTTATCAGAATCTATGCGCAGCCATGCTCGCGCCATCAGTGCCGAAATGCATGCTGGTTTTAGCGCCTTGCGCACGGCATGTCCGATGAATATGCGGCGTCCACTATCGGTGTTGACAGTGGCAGATGATGTTAAGGCCGATATAGCGCGGATCATTGATATCTGGCACGATTGTATGGCGCGCTATGAGGGGCCGTTTCTGTTTGGCCATTTCACCATTGCCGATGCCATGTATGCGCCAGTTTATAGTCGGATCAAAACCTATGGTCTGGCGGGTGGTGCGACGCAAAAGGCGATGATAGCGCGCTATGGACAAGCACTGGAATCGATGCCCGCCTGGCAAGAATGGCATGAGGCAGCATTGGCAGAAACGGCGATTGTCTCCGTCAATGAGGTATAGGGGCGGGTGCCGATAAGGCTAAATGATAGCTAGTAATCTATGTGGCGGCAAACGCGTCTATTTAAATAAGCCATGTTGGGTCAAGCGTTTGCACAACCAATTTTGTCGCCACCGGTTGATTACCCATGGCTTTCATGCGCCATTTTGCATTTGCATCGGCAAATTTTGGATCAGTCAGAAATGTGGTGACTTTGATAATGTTCTTTTAACAGCAAACACAAAAAGGCGGGGGATTGGGCCCCGCCTTTGTTATTCTGTGATGAATGGCCAATGTGATTATCGCCACTTTGACTAAGATCAATATGGTCAGGGCAAATGCCTATTTCGTGTGATAGCCATATTCGCCATGCTGGGTGATATCTAGGCCTTCGATTTCATCCTGTGTATCAACGCGCAGACCACCTGTCGTTGCGCTAATGACTTTCAGGATCACAAAGCTGGCTATCGCTGTCCAGATCACGGTGATGATAACCGAACTGAACTGTACCCATAGCTGTGATGCGGCCGATACGCCGTCAGCAAGGCCAAGGCCGCCAAAGGCTGGCAAGGCTAGATAGGCAACAAGCAGACTGCCCAGAATGCCGCCCACACCATGCACGGCAAACACATCAAGCGAGTCATCGATTTTCAACTTCACGCGGATAAGGTCAACTGCCATATAGCACGCGCCACCGCCAACAAGACCAAGGATCAAACCGCCTGGAACGCCGATGAAGCCAGAGGCCGGTGTCACTGTGGCAAGGCCTGCCACCATGCCGGTCACAATGCCGACAAGCGATGGCCGGCCAAAGCGGAGCCATTCGATCACCATCCACACTAGCGACGCGGTCGCGGCGGCGATATGCGTGACAAGCAAGGCCATGCCTGCACCCGATCCAGCACCCAATGCCGAACCGCCATTAAAACCAAACCAGCCAATCCACAGCATGCTGGCACCGATCATGGTCAATACCGGACTATGCGGCGGGGTTACGGATTCAGGAAAATTGCGGCGTTGGCCAAGCACGATGGCGCATACCAATGCGGCGGTGCCTGCGGTAGCATGCACAACGATGCCGCCAGCAAAATCCATCACGCCCCATGCGGCCATAATGCCGCCACCCCATACCCAATGGGTCACAGGCGCATAAACAACCAGAAGCCAGATCGCCGAAAACAGCAGAACAGCCGAAAATTTCATGCGTTCGACATAAGCACCAATCACCAAGGCCGGGGTGATGATGGCAAAGGTCATCTGGAAAGCGGCAAAGACAGATTCAGGAATCGTGCCTGACATGCTATCAAGCCCGATCTCTGCCATGAACATGTTGCCAAGGCTGCCAAACCATGCGCCGTCGCCACTAAAGGCTAGCGAATAACCCGCAATAACCCAGAGGATCGACATCAGACAGGCGATAGCAAAATGATGCATCAACACCGAAACGATATTCTTTGATTGCACAAGGCCAGCATAGAAAAGCGCCAAGCCAGGCAAGGTCATAAACAGGACCAGGGCGGTCGCGGTCAAAATCCACGCGGTGTCGCCACTATTGACCGCATCAGACGCGAAGGCTGGCGTTGTCGCCATGCCAAAACTGGATAGTGCCATAAAAGCAGAGGCCATCGAAACAAAACTACGCATTATATTCTCCGTTTGACTGGGGATATTTATCACCCCCGCATTACTTTTTGGCTAGTGTCGTCGGCGTCGGTGAAATAGCAAGATGATTGCTTTTATTATAGGCAAAATTGCCCAAAATGATGAAAATTGATGCAATCATGCGCGATGAAGCCCAATTTTTGAGCATTTATATATCTGGGTTACCGTTTGTAATCGTTATTTTGGGGTAGCTGTTTCAGAGATACTGACTTTGCCATAGCAAAGCGGCATAGTAGGGGCTGTTTTTGATTGTCCCATATGACCAATGGATGATGGCCAATGGATGATAGTAAACAATGTTGATAGTGGATGATGGTAAACAATGTTGATAGTGAATGATGCCCCCTGTGTCCGATAGTCATAGCGTATCTTTGCCATCGATCCTGGTGATTGGCGGTGCCAATATCGATATCACGGCAACGTCATCCTATGGCGATCTGGTGCTTGAGGAGTCGAATAAGGGCGATGTGAATTTTGGCTGTGGCGGCGTTGCGCGCAATCTGGCCGAAAATCTGGGGCGTCTGGGTCTGACGCCCCAATTGGTCAGCGTTTTTGGCGATGACATGCTAGGGCAACGCCTGCAGCAAAGCTGTATTGATGGTGGGGTGAGGCTGGATCATGCGATCATCCGTGGCGGGGCAAAAACCGATAGTTATGTCAGTATCCATGATGGCAAGGGTGAAATGTATGTCGCGCTACACCAGATGGCGCTGATAGACAGTCTGACGCCTGATTATATTGCGGCTATCGATCCGGTGCTGGCGACGGCTGATGCGCTGGTGCTTGATGCCAATCTGCCAGCCGAGACGCTGGCACGTATTTTCGCGCGTGCTGATGGCAAGGCGGTGTTCTGCGATTGTGTATCGGCGCTAAAAGCGCATAAGCTGATTCCGTTTTTGGGTCAGATTACCTGTCTTAAAGCCAATTTGGCTGAAGCCCGGGTGCTGACGGGTCTGGGACAGGATGCGCAGACACATACGCTGTTGGATGGTTTGCACCCGACCGGTGTTGGACAGATTATCATGTCGGATGGGGCCAATGGCTTTGTCGCGGTGACAAAGCATGATAAGGTGGCCAGAATACCCAATGTGACAGAGACAGTGAATGTATCGGGGGCTGGTGATGCCTTGCTGGCTGGATTTGTCTATGGCTGGGCGCATGATATGGCATGGGACGCGCGGGCGGATTTTGCCCATGGTGTGGCGCAATTCACTTTATCATCCCGTAATGCGGTGCATGCTGATATAACGGCGGCATATATTCATGCGCATTATGCGCCCGTTTCTTAGGATCCGAAGATGATTGACTATACTGACGAAGTTGCCGATGCGCGGGCTGATAACAAGGCCATTGTCGCGCTGGAATCGACCATCATTTCGCATGGATTACCCTGGCCAGAAAATCTGGACACAGCCAAACGGCTGGAAGCGGCGGTGCGCGCGGCAGGTGCGGTGCCAGCAACGATTGCTGTGCTTGATGGGCGTGTCAAGATTGGTCTGGATGCAGATGATCTGGAACGGCTGGCCGCCCCCGATGGTGATGTCTGGAAGCTGAGCCGTCGTGATCTGCCGCAGATTCTGGCACAAAAGGGACATGGTGCCACGACTGTGGCTGCGACGATGATTCTGGCGCAAAAAGCAGGTATCAGGGTGTTTGCCACCGGCGGTATTGGTGGTGTGCACCGCGGTGCTCAACAGAATTTTGATATTTCGGCCGATTTGCAGGAACTGGCCAAAAGCGATGTTGCGGTGATCTGTGCGGGGCCAAAGGCGATCCTTGATCTGCCGCTAACGCTGGAATATCTGGAAACGCAAGGGGTTCCGGTGATTGGCTATCAGACCGATGAACTGCCCGCCTTCTGGTCACGCACATCGGGGCTGAAGCTGACCAGCCGGGCTGAAACGCCTGCCGAGATTGCCGACATCCTGACAGCGAAATGGTCATTCGGGTTGGCTGGCGGCGCGGTGATTATGAATCCGGTGCCAGAAGAGGATGCGATTGCCGAGGCCGATATCAAAGCCGCGATTGAGGCGGCGCTGGCCGCGGCCGATGAACAGGCGATCAGTGGCAAGGGTTTAACGCCCTTTCTGCTTCAGCATATGGTCGCTTTGACAGGGGGAGATTCATTGAAAACGAATATCGCGCTGGTGCTACACAATGCCCGTCTGGCCGCCAATATTGCCGTTGCGATGGCTTCGGCGTCCTGAACTAGCCTGATTGCCGATAGAAAGGTCAAAGAATAAAGGTGACCTGCTAGGTGCTGACGTAAACGCTAAAGGTCGCGTTTGGGGTCGCCGCGCAGATGTCGAAGCCGGGCAAATACATCAAAGCCCATCTGATAGAGAATATATAGAATGTCGATTGGCACCCAGTTTTCGATGATCTTGCCATCGACAAGATGATAAAAATCCATCACCCGCATTTCGACATGTGTCCCAGTTGCTGGCAAGCCCAGCCATTCGCCTACATGCGTGCCCGTTACCGATGGCCAGCCGCCAGTGACGACGAAATTACCATCGCCGATACGGATATAATGTCCAGCGCCACGGCGATCGGGAAAGCCTGTCAGAAAGGGTATCTGATGATGGGCGCGGAAACCGTCCATGCCGCGCGTCGTGCCAATGCCAGCCGGGCCATACCACAGGAATGCCTCGCCCCAATAAGCGCCATGCTGCATGCTGTCGAGGGACTTGCCGTCAAATGTGAGCAAAGCGTTATGCATCTCTATGACGGTGTTAAAGGCACGCGCGCCAGCGGCGGAATCCTGTTGATCAAGGCGGATGCCAGCACCGCCAAAGGGCGGTTGCCATGCACCTTCGGCACCCAATGATGGCGCTATCGGCCAGACATGCGCCTGGCGCATCAGATCAAGCAGATCAATCATCATGTAGGAATGGGCGATCTTGTCATCAACAATATGATGCACCTCGCAACTGCGGATCGTCACCACGCCATTGGTCGCTGGAATGCCGCATAAATCATGCGTAAAGGTGCCTTGATAATGCCCCATCGTCGCGATCAGCACGCGCCCTGTGAGGGCATCATCCATGCGCGCGTCAGGCTTGCTAAAGCCGCCGGTAAAAATGCTGTCACGTCGTTCCATATCGGGAAGTGCAGTGCGCAACTGGCTCCAAACATCTTTAATGGCATCATGCCCCTGAAGTTTGTTAAAAGGGTGACTTGCCCATAAATGCGCATCAGCATGATAGGCATCTTTGATATCAGCACCCTGCGCCAGACTATGCAAAAGCCCATGCGCGGTTTTTTTGGCTGCAATAATGGTGTCATCATTCATCGTGTCATCATTCATCTTGTCATCATTCTGGGTCATATCAGATCCGGCGTGGCTGGGGTGTTGGCTTGATAGTTTAGCAGTCATAACTTTACCATGACCTATTTTGAATAGGTATGCAAAAACTCTTGCCAAAGTTTTTGATTGCTGTCTAGGTTTGGGCAGGTTTGATCATCAGTAAGCTGGCTTCACATTATGGGCGTCGCTGGCAAAGGGGGTTTACATGACATCACAACATGCTCTTCACAAAGAACATATCACCCCTTTGCGCCAAGCCATGTATGACTTTACACCGGCGGGTGTGCGCGCCGAGATTGCCGCATTGTTTGCCCCAGATGCGGTTGTGCATCTGGCGCACCCCTTTGAAACGCTAGCCGGACCAGACGGGTTGATGGAGCAAGCCTTGATGCCGCTTTATCAGGCTTTTCCGGATCTCGAGCGGCGCGATTATCTGGTGATGGCGGGCGCGGCGAGAGAAGATGACGGCAGCAGCAGCGACTGGGTAGGGTGCTGTGGCTATTACACCGGCACCTTTATGGCGCCTTTTCTGGATATCCCGCCAACTGGTCATCAGACCAGCATGCGATTCCACGAATTTTATCGCTTTGAAAATGGCAAAGTGGTCGAGATGCAGGCGCTGTGGGATATCCCCGAAGTGATGATGCAGGCTGGGGTCTGGCCAATGAGCCCAAGTATGGGGCGTGAATGGCTGGTACCCGCGCCCGCTACGGCCGATGGGCTGTTTTTGCCGCCATGGCATCGCGACACTGCCGATGCCAGCATTCAGCTGGTTCTGGATATGCTAACAGGGTTGGGCAAATTTGCCGAAGAAGGAGCGGCGGCGATGGAGCTGGAACGATACTGGCATCCGCATTTCAGTTGGTATGGGCCAGCAGGTATAGGCACAGGCCGGGGTGTTTCCGGCTTTCGCAACTGGCATCAAATGCCGTTTTTGGCAGGGATGCCCGATCGTGGGTCAGGCCCCGGGAAACGCTATTTTTTCGGCGATCATGACTATGTTGCTGTTACCGCCTGGCCAGGCATGGCGATGACGATGAGTGGTGATGGTTTCCTTGGGATCGTGCCAGCAAACCAGA
Source organism: Puniceispirillum sp. (SeqCode) (assembly GCF_965657105.1). Lineage (NCBI taxonomy): Bacteria > Pseudomonadati > Pseudomonadota > Alphaproteobacteria > Puniceispirillales (SeqCode) > Puniceispirillaceae (SeqCode) > Puniceispirillum (SeqCode) > Puniceispirillum sp. (SeqCode). Next base: position 14,278 of record NZ_CBFHNB010000018.1, on the reverse strand, counting down.
AAATCACAATGCGAAGCCTTGATTTCTGGCGTTGTGAAAAGGGGCTGATCAGGGAAAACTGGGTACTTGTCGATCTGTTGCATGTATATAGCCAGCTTGGTGTTGATGTGCTGGCGCGGATGCGGGCGATGACCTCGGCAAACCCCTATGGACCAAACCGCCGATTCTTTGAGACTAAGCCATCCTGAGCTGATCTTTTTCCGGCGGATGGTGTAAAATAGATAGTCATTTTATAAATAATCACTCGGACGACTTTATACTTTACATTTCTTGCATACGTATTCAAAGTTTATGAAGAGTTCTGCTTAGGTGGTATTTCGTGCTTAGGCTTTATACGGCATTTAGCCGTAGTTTGATCAAAATAAGATTTTAGGGAGAAAGTTTATGAACATGTTGTCGAAAATTGCACTGAAAATGGCATTGACTGGCGCTGTTGTAATCGCCGGATCATCTTCGGCCTTTGCTGGTTGTGGAATCACGTCTGGTTCAGTGCGGATTATTGCAAATGATTTTCCTGCCTCACAGGCCGTATCTGCAGCAGCCATGAAATGTGATGGTGATGGCGCGTCAGTGACCGTGAATCTGAATAAGGATTATAAAGATTTGATCGTTGCGGCTATGACAGCTAACCCAGCTGAATATACCACGTCTCATGCGACCAACAGCACGCTTGTCTCGCTGATGAATGATGATCTTGTGCGTCCGTTGAATGACTATGTTGCAAAATATGGTCAGGGCATTGCCAAGTCACAATTGATCACCGTTGATGGCAATGTGATGGCGATTGCCTTCATGGCGAATGCTCAGCATCTGTTCTATCGTCAGGATATTCTTGATGCGGCAGGTGTTGGTGTGCCTGCAAGTTATGATGATGTTCTGGCCGCGGCCAAGGCCATCAAAAGCAAAGGTTTAATGGATTATCCTATTGCTGGCACATACAAGGCTGGCTGGAATCTGGGTGAAGAATTCGTCAATATGTATCTTGGTCATGGCGGGTCATTCTTTAAGCCGGGGTCTGCCGAGCCAGCGATCAATAACGCCAAAGGTGTTGCCACATTGAATATGATGAAGGCACTTAGCGAATATATGAATCCTGACTTTCTGACGCATGACTCAAACGCTGTGCAGGCGTCATGGGAAGCTGGCAATGTTGCCATGACAAATCTGTGGGGTTCACGCGCAGGTGCCGTGACCGACGGTGAGGGCTCTACTGCTGACATCGAAAATAACACAAAATTTGCCAGTGCCCCGACTGTTGCTGGTGGATCAACACCAGCATCGACTTTATGGTGGGACGGTTTCGCGATTGCCAGAAATATCTCGGATGCTGATGCCGAAGCCACATTCAAGGCGATCATGGTGGGTATTTCACCTGAGATGGCAAAAGCCAATGTTGATAAGGCTAACTGGCTGATGGACGGCGTTCCGGCACGAGCGGCAGGTGTTGGTGTGATCGCAACAGCCAAAGGCGCGGCATTACCTTATCCGATGTTGCCTTATATGGGCGCATTACATGGCGCGGCAGGTAGCGAGCTTGCTGACTTCCTACAAGGCAAAGAAAGTGCAGAACAAGCACTTGCCGATATTGAAGCTGCGTATCGTGCGGCAGCCAAAGAAAAGGGTTTCCTCTAGGAAGCTTATTGACTGGAGAGAGCCGGTCTCTCTCCAGCCTCTATTTATTAAAGATTTGAACCATGCCACATCGTACATTTATGAGCTTTATCTGGCCGTCTGCACTTGCAATGCTTCTGTTTATTGCCTTGCCGATCGTATCAGTTGCCGTGCAGTCGTTATACGTTGCGCATGAGCAGGTTTTTGTTGAGGTGGAAAATTGTGGTCCCTTTGGATGCACAACGGTTCAAAAGATTGATCCGCAAGCAACCGCAGCATTGCGTGAAGCACAGCCACTTGGCCAGTTCAACGGCTTTGGCACCTATTTGAACCGTAATCATCTGGCGTCGGCTGAAATTTCACAAGCGTGGGATAACCGAGCTGATCTTGGTGAATTCATCTCCAAGGTTTTGAACCTGCCCTTTTACAAAGCGCTTAGCTTTACGCTGACCTATACATTCGTGGTTACGCCTTTTGTTATTATTTTGGGGTTTTTTGTGGCATTGGCGGTAAACCGCTTGCCATCTTTTTTTAAAGGTCCAACCATTTTCGTATCTTTACTGCCGATGATTGTCACCCCATTGATTGGGTCGCTTATTCTGTTCTGGATGATTGACGCTGATGGCGTGATCGGTGGGACTTTGCAGCTTATTTTCGATAATCCCGATTTATCACTCAAAGCATCACCCACGCTGACATGGGTCACTTTGATCGTTTATGGCGTCTGGCACTCGGCACCTTTTTCATTCATCGTTTTCTATGCGGGTTTGCAAACCGTGCCGCAAGATACGCTGGAAAGCGCCATGGTTGACGGTGCCAATCGCTGGGAGCAGGTACGCTATGTTATTGTCCCGCATCTGTTGCCGCTGGTGGTGTTTATTTCATTAATGCAGTTGATGGATAATTTCCGCGTCTTTGAGCCGATTATCAGTTTCAGTGCCGAAGCCAGCGCGACATCATTATCGTGGATTATCTATAATGACCTGCGCGGAACCGACGGTAATATTCTGTTTGGGTCGGCGGCGGCAACGTCACTTTTGACAATTATTGGCGTCTGTATTCTGTTGACGCCGGTTCTGATCCGTACATGGCGGACACATGGAGCGCGCGCATGAGTATTGTCGCTTCACGCAAGCCGCTGTCATTTCTGTCAATCGCGGCTATGGCCTTTTTATTGATATGGCTGGCTATTGCGGCGGTGCCGTTTCTGTGGACGCTTTGGGGCAGCTTTAAAGTTCAAGCAGACTTTTTTTCAAAGCTGGATTGGCAGAACGCGCTATATGGTGTGTTCACGATGGCTGAAACAGGCAGCTATTTCACCGGCAATGGCTATGAAGGTGCCTGGATAGAGGAAGAATTCTGGCGGTCATCGGTGAATACGATGATTATGACCTTTTCGGTTGTGGCTATTTCATTGACCCTTGGCACGCTTGGTGGCTATGCCTTGTCGCGATCAGGCTACCGCTATGCGTTCTGGGTGTTGATTATTGCGCTGATATTTCGTGCCATGCCGCATATCACGCTTGTGTCGGGTTATCTTCTGCCGTTTTTCCAGCTTAATCTTTACGGGTATCTGGGCACGACGATTGTGGTCATGGTGGCTATCAATCAACCGTTCACATTATGGATGCTGCATTCCTTTTTCCAGAACATCCCAAAGGATCTGGATGAAAGCGCGATGGTCGATGGGTGCACGCGGTTTCAGGCGTTTCGCTATGTGATCATTCCGGTTATGTGGCCAGGCGTTATCACAACCGGGCTGTTCAGCTTCCTGCTTGCTTATAATGATTTTGCCCTGACCGGCCTGTTACTGTCGCAGGAAAACCAGACGATGGTGCCCAAAATCGCCAGCTTCCTTGGGTCGGCGCAAGAAGAAGGCAATGTCATGTATGCGGTATCGGCCGTTGTGTCTGCTACAGCACCTTTATTTATTCTGGTGATGTTTTTTCAGCGCCAGATTGTAAGTGGCCTGACGGCTGGTGCGGTCAAGGGATAGGGAGATAAGGATGGCGAGTATTACGCTGAACAATCTGACTAAACGCTGGGGTGACTTTGTTGCCGTGGACAGTTTTGATCTGCAGATTCAGGACGAAGAGTTTCTGGTGCTGTTGGGCCCGTCTGGCTGTGGCAAGACAACAACCATGCGGATGATCGCCGGACTTGAGGAGATTACAGAAGGCGATATCAGTATCGATGGCAAGGTGGTTAATCATCTTGAGCCAAAGGATCGTGATATTGCCATGGTGTTCCAGTCATATGGCCTGTATCCGCATATGAATGTCTATGAAAATATCCGCTTTCCCCTGCATGTGCGCAAAGTCGATCGGGCTGAGCATGACGAAAGGGTTATGCGCGCCGCACAGATGGTCGAATTGACCGCATTTCTGCATCGCAAGCCGTCAGAATTATCAGGTGGCCAGCGCCAGCGTGTGGCCTTGGCACGGGCTATTGTGCGCGAACCGAATGTATTTCTGATGGATGAACCTTTGTCCAATCTGGATGCAAAGCTGCGGGTATCCACCCGTGCGCAGATCAAACATCTGCATCATCAGTTAAAGGTGACAACGGTGTATGTAACGCATGACCAGATTGAAGCGATGACGCTGGCTGACCGTGTGGTGGTTATGAATCAAGGAATTGTCCAGCAGATTGGCACGCCAACCGAAATTTATGACATGCCCGCGAATGACTTTGTGGCCAGTTTCATTGGCAATCCGGCGATGAATTTGCTGACAGGTCATTTGAAAGGTGGGGTCTTTAACGGCGAGAATATCACAGTCAAAGGCCTGAAAGGTGCAGATGGCCCTGTGCGTCTTGGCTTTCGCGCTGAAGATGCCAGTCTTGGTAAAACCGGTGCCATCAAGGCACCTGTCTATTCAGCCGAATTGCTGGGTGATGCAACGATGCTGACGGTAAAGGCTGGTGGCGCGATGGTTTCGGTCAAGGCGCATAAGGATGTCCGCAGCGCAATTGGTGATCCTGTGACAATTTCAGTGCCGGCATCGATCTGTCACCTGTTTGATGTCACGACCGGCACACGTATTCAGAAATAGGGAAAAACAGTTTATGTCGACAAATGCCAGACCAGAACAAGCGATGCTAACCCGTGATACCGATATGGCGAAGACTGATGACACACGGCGGGTGATCGAAGGTATGGTTGATGGTCTGAATGATCATCGTATCGATGATATAGGTGTTTTTTTTGCCGAAAGCTTTCGGTGGATGGGTAATCAGGGCTGCGGCACTAAAATGGGTCTGCAGGCCTTTCAGGATAATTGGCAACGCCCATTTCAAGCAGCCTTTTCCGACAAGGTATGTATTGATGAAGCACGGCTATTCATGGGGGAATGGGCAGCTGCGTTCGGGCGTCAGGAAGCGGTGCATTCAGGCGATTTCATGGGTATTGCCGCCACCGGCAAACGCGTTGAAATCCGGTATATGGATTTCTGGAAAGTGGCAGATGGCAAAATTGCTGATAATTGGGTGATGGTCGATTTTCCGCATGTGATGGCACAGCTGGGTGTTGATGTTTTTAATGGTAAAGGCTGGGAAATCTATGACCGCGGCGAGGCGACGCCACCGCGGCCAGCGAAAGCTTCCGGCGCGAGTAAGGAGTAGATCATGGCAATCACCTATCTAAAATCGGGCAAACCACAAACCGAACGGTCAGAAGATGACGCCAAGGTGCGTGACGTTGTTGAGCGCAGTCTGGCAGATATTGAAGTGCGTGGTGATGCGGCAGTGCGTGATCTAGCCGAAAAATTTGATAACTTTACGCCGCCAAGTTTTCGGCTGAGTGCCGAAGAGATTCAAGCGCTAATTGACGACGTTCCGCCGCGCGATATGGAAGATATCAAATTTGCACAGGCACAAGTGCGTGCTTTTGCCGAAATTCAACGCGCGTCGATGCAGGATGTTGAAGTCGAAACCATGCCTGGTGTTATTCTGGGGCATAAAAACATTCCCGTACAATCAGTCGGCTGTTACGTTCCAGCCGGTAAATTTCCAATGGTGGCTTCGGCGCATATGTCGGTTCTGACAGCATCAGTTGCCGGGGTGCCACGTATTGTTGCGATGACGCCGCCTTTTGAAGGTAAGCCCAATCCCGCAGTGATTGCGGCCATGCATATGGGCGGTGCGCATGAAATTTATGTGCTGGGTGGTATTCAGGCGGTTGGGGCGATGGCCATTGGCACCGAAACGATTGACCCTGTGCATATGCTGGTCGGCCCAGGTAATGCCTTTGTGGCCGAAGCTAAGCGGCAGTTATTTGGCCGTGTCGGCATTGATTTATTTGCCGGACCGACCGAAACGATGGTGATTGCCGATGATACTGTAGATGCTGAATTATGCGCTACCGATCTTTTAGGTCAGGCCGAGCATGGCTATAATTCACCAGCCGTGTTGTTGACCAATTCGGAGAAGCTGGCGCGCGAAACGCTGGCGGAAATTGACCGTATTCTGGAGATACTGCCCACCGCCGATACAGCGTCGGTAAGTTGGCGTGATTATGGCGAAGTCATTGTCTGTGATAGCTATGATGAGATGCTTGAGGTGGCCGATGATATTGCGTCGGAACATGTGCAGGTAATGACCGACCGCGATGACTGGTTCCTTGAGAATATGACATGCTATGGCGCGCTGTTCCTTGGGCCGCGGACGAATGTTGCCAATGGGGACAAGGTGATTGGCACCAACCATACGCTGCCCACCAAAAAGGCCGGTCGCTATACAGGTGGGCTGTGGGTTGGTAAATATCTGAAAACACATTCCTATCAGAAAGTGACGACAGATGAAGCCGCGGTTGCCGTGGGTGCCTATTGTTCACGTCTTTGTATGCTCGAAGGGTTTGTCGGCCATGCTGAACAAGCCAATATCAGAGTGCGCCGCTATGGAGGGCAGAATGTACCTTATGGAGAGGCTGCCGAATGATCGACCTGCCAAGAACCCCATCTTTCCGACTTGACGGCCGCCGTGCGCTTGTGACAGGCGGATCATCAGGGATTGGGCTGGGTTGTGCAGTGGCGCTGGCCGAAGCAGGGGCGCATGTAACGGTGATGGCGCGCAAACAGGCAGCGCTTGAGGAACTGGCCGACGCCTTTGCCAAACAAGGATGGCCAATAGAAATTATCAGTAACGATATTGTTGATTGCGATGTCACAAAGACTGTTCTGGATGCGCTGGCACCTTTTGACATATTGGTGAATAGTGCTGGTTTGGCACGCCATGCGCCAGCGACTGAAACCTCGATTGAGGATTTTGATGCGGTGATGAATGTTAATCTGCGTGGCGCGTTCTTTTTAGCGCGGGAAGTTGCCAAAGGCATGATCGAGGCCAGAATCACCGGTTCAATCATCACAATTTCCAGCCAGATGGCCTTTGTTGGCGGGGTTGATCGCAGTGTCTATTGTGCGTCGAAATTCGCCGTTGAAGGTTTTACCAAATCGATGGCTATCGAATTGGCGGCTTTCAAAATCCGGATCAACACAATCAGCCCCACCTTTATCCGTACGCCATTGACCGAGCAAACCTTTAGCCGGCCAAGTCGGGTGAAATGGATTGAAGATAAAATTAAACTAGGTCGGGTGGGCGAAATCGAAGATGTGATGGGCGCGGTGCAATTTCTGGCAAGTGACGCGGCTGGTTTGGTCACCGGAACATCATTGCTTGTTGATGGGGGGTGGACAGCTGACTGATGGCACGTGATAACGCCACATCTTTGGACGTTGCCCGCCATGCTGGGGTAAGCCAATCGGCCGTGAGCCGCGTGTTTACTCCAGGTGCGTCAGTATCAATGAAAATGGCGGATAAGGTCAAACGGTCGGCTGATGCGCTTGGTTATCGGCCGAATGTGCTGGCGCGGTCTCTGATTACCGGCCAATCACGTATCATTGGCCTTGTTGTCGCCTATCTTGATAATCAGTTTTATCCAGAAGCACTGGAACGGCTGTCCATGAGCTTACAAGAACAAGGCTATCATGTGCTGGTTTTTATGGCCTCTAAGACAGCAGGCAATATCGATCAGGTGCTAGAAGAAATTCTGGATTATCAAGTTGATGGCGTGATTATGGCGTCGGTTGCCATGTCGTCTAGTCTGGCCAAGCGTTGTGACGAAGCTGGCATTCCGGTGGTGCTGTTCAATCGCCGTCAAAACGATCTGAGCTTTAGTTCTGTAACATCGGATAATATGTCAGGTGGTCAAAAATTGGCTCGCTTTTTGATTGCCGGTGGGCATCAGCGTATCGGCTATATAGCAGGCTGGGACGGGGCATCGACGCAACATGATCGTGAAGCTGGCTTTGTTATGGGTCTGCAAGATGCCGGGCAAAGTCTGTTTGCACGGGGATGCGGAAATTTCATGCTGGAAGAAGCGCGGATTGCCGCCCGTGACATGTTCAGCCAGTCGGTGATACCCGACGCTGTCTTTGTCGCCACTGATCATATGGCCTTTGCCGTCATGGATGTGCTGCGCTTTGAACTGGGGCTTTCGGTGCCGGATGATGTGTCGGTTGTCGGCTATGATGATGTGCAGCTTGCCAGCTGGACAAGTTATGATCTGACAACGGTGCGGCAACCGGTCAATAAAATGGTCAGCGAGACAATCGCCATACTGATGGCGCGGATCGAGCAGGGGCATAGCCAATTACGTAATGTTGAACTCGATGGATCGTTGATCGTTCGGGGTTCGGCCAAAATACAAGAAGGATGGGAAGATGCAGGGGTTTAATAGTCGTTGGAAGGATTTTCCCGATTATATTATCGGTATAACGCAGGAAATCTGGGAACAGCGCGGCATCGCCACGCTTGAGCATTATTATACGCCGGATATTCCGGTTAGGTCTCCAGGCTCGGTGGTGATTGGCAATAAGGATGTGATTGCGGCAACAATGGCGACATTGGCTGAATTTCCGGATCGTAGATTGCTTGGCGAGGATGTGATCTGGTCGGGGTCGCCAGAAGACGGGATGCTGTCTTCGCATCGGATTTTTTCAACCGCAACGCATAGCGCCGATGGCGTCTATGGCAAAGCTACGGGCACCAAGCTTGGCTATCGTGTGATTGCCGATTGCCATGCGATCAATGACCAGATCAATGATGAATGGTTGATCCGCGATCAGGGCGCTGTTGTACGTCAGCTTGGCTGGAACCCAAAAGATTATGCGGCTGATCTGATTGCGCGTGAAGGTGGTGCCGCCCATTGTGTGAAGCCGTTTACGCCGGCGATTGACGTGCCGGGCCCTTATAAAGGCCGGGGTAATAACAATGAATGGGGGCAAAAATATGCCGATATTCTGGAGCGCATGATGGCTGGTGATATGGCTGTGATTCCGGCAGAATATGACCGCGCTTGTCATCTGGAATTGCCTGGCGGGGTCACGGGCCATAGTCATGATGCGGCCGATCAGTTCTGGATGGGGCTACGATCCAGCTTTCCAAAGGCCATATTTACGATCGAGCATCAGATTGGCCGAAGTGACCCACATATGCCGCCACGTGCAGCGATCCGCTGGGGTTTACATGGAAAACATGATGGCTGGGGCAGCTTTGGCGCACCAACAGGCGCAGAGGTTTATGTCATGGGTGCGTGTCATGCCGAGTTCGGGCCATGGGGTCTTCGCCGTGAGTATGTTCTGCTTGATGAAACATCTGTTTGGAAACAGATTCTCATACATATGGGTGATGATTAGAGATTAGAGATTAGGTGGGGAGGTCATGTGATGACAGTTGATGAAATGGAAAAGCGCATCGTGCGCTATGGCGATCTTGTGCCATGTCGCACTGCCTTTATCGATGCCCATACGCCAGGTTCTGACAGGAAAGAAAATTTTACCATCATCGGCGGTGGCGTATCCGAAGCCGCAGATCAGCATGTGCATATCAAGGAAACCCCAGGTTTCAATATAGGGGCGGCAGGGCAACCGCCGAAATGCCGTAACTCGCTACATACACATCGCACTGCCGAGGTGTTTTTTGTGCTGTCTGGACGCTGGCGGTTTTTCTGGGGCAATGATGGCACTGATGGCGAGGTTACGCTTACCGAAGGTGATGTTATCAATATCCCAACGGGTATTTTCCGTGGGTTTGAAAATATTGGCACCGACTATGGCATGATCATGGCGGTTCTGGGTGGTGATGACGCTGGTGGTGGCGTGATATGGGCGCCACAGGTGATCGAGGATGCCAAGGATCATGGGCTGGTTCTGGGTGAGAATGGCGTGCTTTATGACAGCAATAAGGGCGAGGATTTGCCTGCTGGTATAGAGCCCATGCGGGTGCTTGATGAAGATGATATGGCACTGTTCCCAAAGGTAACGACAGCGATGTTTGTACCGCGCTTTGTGGCTCGTTATCTGGATATGATGGCACTTGCCGATTGCCAGCCTGTGACCGTCATCGGACAGGATGGAATGCTGGTTGATCAGCCAGGTTTCACGCTTGAATTCCTATCGGCAGGCTCGGTTGACAATACAGCCTATAGCACCGATCGACATGAGATTTTGATGGTCATGCGTGGCCATTGGCAGGTTACCTGGGCAGGCGGACAAACGGTGCTGGCTCCTGGGGATGTATTTGCCATACCGCCCAGGATTGAGCGAAGTCTAAAGGTGGCGATGAGTGGTGAGGCCAGTCTGTTCAGAGTATGCGATACCGATGACGAAGCCGGACCCACAATGAATTTCTTTAGCGATAACCGCCCACATTAATAACAGCGTGAGCAACAGCCTTTCAAAAGGGAGTGTAGAATGAGCAAAATTCAAACAAGCCATGTGGGATCACTACCGCGCACCCAAGAGGTGGTTGATTTCATTTTTGCCCGCGAGAATGAACAGCCCTATGATGCGGCGGCGTTTGACGCTTGTATGGCGTCTGCCTGTGGAGAAACCGTGCGTAAACAGGTCGAAGCGGGCATTGATATTGTATCGGATGGTGAGACCTCAAAGATTTCCTATGCTACCTATGTCAAGGATCGATATACAGGCTTTTCAGGCGATAGTGATCGTAACCCGCCAGGGGATCTGAAATTATTTCCGGGCTTTCTCAAGCGTCTGGCAGATGATGGCGGCACCCCGCAATATGCGCGCCCTATGTGCACGGGCGAGGTGAAATCCAAAGGCCAAGGTGAACTTGAAAGCGATATTGCCAATTTGAAAGCCGGTATGCAGGCGCATGGTGCAAAGCGAGCTTTCATGAATGCCGCATCGCCTGGGGTGATTTCTCTATTTTTGCAAAATCAGCATTATAAAACCCGTGAAGCCTATCTGGCTGCCCTTGCTGATGCGATGAAGGCCGAATATGAAACGATCGTAAATGCAGGTATTGATCTGCAACTCGATTGCCCGGATCTGGCATTGTCGCGTCATATGCTGTTTGCTGATTTGTCGGACGATGAGTTTGTGGCAGTGGCCAATTTGCATGTCGAGGCGTTGAATCATGCCTTACGTGATATTGATCCAGCGCATGTGCGGGTGCATATCTGCTGGGGTAATTATGAAGGTCCGCATGTTTGTGATATAGATATGGAAAAGGTGTTTCCAACATTGATGTCAACGCGGGCGCGCTATGTTCTGTTTGAAACGTCGAACCCGCGTCATGCGCATGAATGGACTGTATTTCGTGACCGCAAGGCCGAAATACCCGACGATAAAGTGCTGGTGCCAGGTGTTGTGGATACGACGACTAATTTTGTCGAGCATCCAGAATTAGTAGCGCAGCGTATTGAAAAATTCACTGATATTGTTGGTGCTGATCGGGTGATTGCTGGGTCAGATTGTGGGTTTGGCACCTTCGCCGGTTTCGGCGCGGTAGATCCGGATATTGCCTATGCCAAGCTTAAAACCCTGTCCGAAGGCGCGGCACTGGCATCTGCAAGGCTTTAAAACGCGGATGTCTATTGCAGTGCAACAACCAGTGGTTCTATTGCCAGGCATGATGTGTGATGCGCGTCTGTTCACGCCGCAGATCGAGGCGCTGTCATCATCATGCGCGGTCAGTGTGGCCGATCTGACACAGCATGATAGTATTAGTGATATGGCCGCGTCAGTGCTTGCACATGCGCCGCAGAATTTTGCCCTAGCAGGACTGTCGATGGGTGGCATTGTGGCGATGGAGATAATGCGCCTAGCCCCCGAACGGGTGACAAGGCTGGCTCTGCTTGATACCAACCCGCTTGCCGAAGCCGAAGCCATGAAAACGAAGCGGGCACCACAAATCGCAAAAGCCAAGGCCGGGGCTTTATATGAGATTATGAAGCATGAGATGAAACCAAATTATCTGGCTGATGGCCCGCATCGTGCCCAGATTCTTGATTTATGTATGGATATGGCTATTGACCTTGGCGTCGAAGCGTTTGTTAATCAGTCTATGGCCTTGCGCGATCGTCAGGATCAGCAACAGACATTAAAACAGATCACTGTGCCAACATTGGTGATGTGCGGTGCGAAAGACACTTTGTGCCCAATCGAACGGCATCAGCTGATGCATGAATTGATCACAGGGTCACGATTTGAGATTGTTGACGGTGCCGGACATCTGCCAACATTGGAACAAGCCGATAACGTAAATACAGCGCTATGGCGCTGGCTGGAGGACTAATGGATCAGGCACTTTTAACATTATTACAACAGGTCGATACACCAACGGTTTGTAACGCCATTGAAGTGGCGCAAGGCAAACGTGGGTTTAGTGCCTTTACCCGTGGCACCATGCAGGCATCTGACCCACAGGCCGCCGCCATTGTCGGTTATGCCCGCACAGCGAAAATTTCAGCCCAGCACGCTTCGGATGATCCTGTCGATGAGGTCAAAGCACGGCGTATGGCCTATTATAAGCATATGTCAGATGGCGTGCGTCCATCGGTTGCCGTGATTGAAGATATAGATTTTCCACATTGCGTGGGTGCCTTTTGGGGCGAGATTAACACCACTGTTCATAAAGGCTTTGGCGTGCATGGCGCGTTGACAAATGGAGTTATGCGTGACCTTGGCGATTTACCCGCAGGCTTTCCAGTTATTGCCGGATCGATTGGCCCTTCGCATGCCTTTGTGCATGTCACCGAAATAGGCACGCCGGTAACTATATTTGGACTGACGGTAAAGGATGGTGATCTGGTTCATGCCGACCGGCATGGGGCGTTGGTGATCCCCGAAGATGTGATTGATCAACTGCATGATGCCATCACAACATTGCTGGCGACGGAAAAGCTGGTGCTGGAACCAGCACGGGCGGATGGCTTTGATTATGACGCTTTTGAAAAAGCCTGGTCAGCGTTTGAGGCCGCCCGAACGTGATCGTTTGTGAATGGGCTTAGGCCAGCTTCGGGTGTGATTCAGTAGGTGCTGTCCTTTTGGTCGATGGTATAAAAGCTATGCCTGGTTTGCGACGCATTGACGAAACCTTAAAAGATCGGAATGATAAAGATCATTCAATCACGTCTGAAAGATCGTAATATGGAATTATACGCCCCGAAGCTTGAGCATGTATGTGATATCAAAGTTGAACTTGGTACGGTCAAGGAACTGGGTGACGGGCGTGGCGGCAGGCGCCGTATCATCCCCATAATTGGTGGCACAGTGTCGGGACAAGGGTTAACCGGACGGGTTTTGAATGTTGGCGCTGACTGGCAAACCGTTTTCCCCGATGGGCTGGCTCAGCTTGATACGCGTTACGCATTAGAAACCGATGATGGCGCGGTTATTGAAATTCTTAACTTTGGTTTTCGTCATGGGCCAGTAGAGGTGATGGCGGCTGTTGCGCGTGGCGAAGATGTGCCGCAAGATCAGTATTATATGCGCACGCATGCGCGGCTTGAAACTGGTGACAGCCGCTATGACTGGGTCAATCGGGCTTTATTTATCGGCACCGGGGCGCGTCATAAATCACAAGTGGTGATCAGCCTTTTCCAGATTTTATAGTTAAGATTGATTAATTCATTCATTTGTTCAGGCGGGCATTAGCCGAGCGCCTTTTTCAATCATCGGCGCGGCTTTATTCACCGTTTCCATGGCGAAACCTGCGGCGGCTTTATACTGTGCCATGAATGCTGTGCGCTCGGCCTCTGACATGACATCATCTATATCATCAAAAATTCCGCCACAGCGTTCCTCGACAAGAGTCAGCAGGCCAAATGGCCCATCATTACGATTACGAAGCACCACTTTTGCAATGGGCGCGCATAGCGTTTCGTCATAGGCTTTTAGGGCGTCAGTTGTGATGCCATATTGCAACAGCATTTTGGCAAATATGCGGGTGTCGATAATCGCCTGACTGGCACCATTCGATCCGGTTGGATACATCGGATGCGCCGCATCGCCTATCAAGGCCACACGATTGTCAATCCAGCATTTCAGCGGGTCACGATCAATCATCGGATTTTCATAGGCAGCGTCAGCATTTTGTATCATGGCAGGCACATCAAGCCAGTCAAACTTGAACGAGCTGAAATGATGCACAAAACTATTTATTTCAACAGGGCGAAACCAGCCACTTTTTTCCCAGCCATGCGCAGGGTCAACGGCAACCTCAGCGATCCAGTTAGTTGCCGCCAGACCGTCGGCGTCCATTTTTGAAATGGGATATATTATGACCCGGTTTTTACGCGTCCCAAGCCCAAGAAAAGACGAGCCTGTTCGAAGCGGACGCATGCGTGTGGTGCCGCGCCACATGA
>NZ_CBFHNB010000017.1:0-35603 GCF_965657105.1 Puniceispirillum sp. (SeqCode) | reverse complement strand
TTCGTGGTGTTAGATATACCGTTGCTATTCGAAACGGGCGGTGATGAAATATGTGATTATGTGATTGTGACCAACGCCGCTGATGATGTGATCGCACAACGTGCCTTGTCGCGTGCAGGCATGAATGCCGATAAGCTGGCGGGCATTTTGCAAAACCAGATGCCGGCTGCCGAAAAAATCAGCCGTGCCGATCTGGTGCTGGATACAGATATTCCGATCGCCGATACGCGCGCGCAGCTGGAATCATGGCTGGTAGGTCTTGGTTTTAACAAAGATCAGGAGTTTGAAGATGATCGGGCGACATGCGATACACATCAGGCCAAACCTCTATAGCCCTGACCCTGTATATCTACCTAACCTGTAAATCTATAGTTAAAAGGATAATTAATGCGCGAAATCGCCCTTGATACCGAAACCACCGGCATAAACCCACGAGATGGCCATCGTATCATCGAAATTGGCTGTCTTGAGTTGCTGCATCATTTGCCCACCGGAAATAAATTGCATATCTATATCAATCCCGAACGCGAGATTGACGAAGGCGCGGTCAAGGTTCACGGGCTGACCAGTGCGTTTCTGGCCGATAAGCCGTTATTCGCCGATATTGTCGATGAATTTCTGGCGTTTATCGGGGGTGATCCGATGGTGATCCATAATGCGCCTTTTGACATGGGGTTTCTGAATGCCGAGCTAGCCCGGCTTAACAGGCCCGTTTTGCCGATGGATCGCGCCGTTGATACCTTGATGATGGCGCGTAAGAAATTTCCCGGGGCGCAAGCCAATCTGGATGCTTTATGCCGCCGTTTCGAGATTGATAACGGGCATCGTGATCTGCATGGCGCCTTGATCGATGCTGATCTGCTTGCTTCGGTCTATATTGAATTGCTTGGTGGTAAACAGCCAGGCCTTGGATTGGATAATGGCACCCGATCAGGGGCTGGCTCGCGGGCAGAACAAGCTGGAATAGCTGGGTCGGCTGATGCGGCCAATGGCACTGGTCATTTTGCCATGTCCGAGACCGTGATCCGCCCGATTCGTGCACATGCGCCAAGCCCAGAAGAACAAGCAGCGCATGACGCCTTTATTGATGGCATCGAAAATCCGATCTGGCGGCAATAGATGCTGCGGATTATATCGTTGCTAAATTGTTTGGGGTTTAGTGAACTTCACCAGACTCAGCCTGCGCGTCTTGCTGGCGTGCCAGATTATGCTGATAAACAGCGACGAAATCGACTGGCTGGATGTTCAGCGGCATGAAACCACCATCGCGAGTCATGTCGGACACAATGGCGCGGGCAAAGGGGAATAGCAAACGCGGCGCTTCGATCATGATAAGCGGGTTCAACTCATCTTCGGGGGTGTTTGGCGCGGAGACAACGCCAGCATAGGTCAGATCAACAAGGAACAAAGCGGTGTCCTCAGCCTTGGCCTTGGCTGTTAGATTCAGCAGCACTTCAAACTGGCCTTCGCCTATCATCTTGGCGCCAACATTAACGCCAATTTCGACGTCTGGCTGGGCGGTGTTCTCAGTTAGAACGTTTGGCGCGTTCGGATTTTCAAAAGACAGATCCTTAATATATTGCGCGTGCATGATAAGCTGGCGCATCGCCTGGGTGTTTTCGGTAGCGCCGTCGGCAGCAGCTGAATCTGTGGTTTTTGAATTTTTGGCCATTGGAATCTCCGGTTTCGAATTATATCGTCACGCTGTTTATTATAACAGAACGGGCATGATTTGGGGCGGCGCATTAAAGCAATTGGTTATCTATAAAGGCCATCTAACATGAACAGGGTCTGGCCGCAAGATATGGCACCTATGAAGGCCGTCATCATAACGGCTATCAAAATAAAACTGACGCTCTGTTATTTCAGTTTCTTGTCCGATTTTCTGGCTGTTGATCCCTGATCCGGGGTCTTGTCTTCGGCTTCGCCTTCGATGATGTCATTATTATCCCATTGATGCCTATTAGGTGTCGATGATGATTGCTGATGTCTTGATCCAGAATTTGGCCCAAAATGTGAATTATGATTGCTTGAACCTGCATGCGCTGCGCCAGCATAGCTGGTAAAGCGCGCACTTTTGCCAAGCCGTGTCGCCAGCCACAGGCCAGCCACCGTGCGGATACCAGGCAAAAACAGCGCTAGACCTATCGCATCTGTTACATAGCCAGGCAACAGCATAAGAACCGCCCCACATAATAGGCCGATGCTGTCAGCCACTGATTTCATCGGTGGCCGCCCCTGTGCGATATCAGTGCGCAAGCTGTTCATAACCGCGCGTCCCTGGCTTTTCAGCAAGGAAACACCGATCATGGCGGTGACGAAAACACCAAGAATGGTCAGCACAACGCCAACTTCACTACCGATAACAATAAAGGCGCTAATTTCGATCCATCCCCAGATAAAAAAGATTAGCAGGATGATTAGGTTCATATTATTCCTTTGGGTATTTTGTTCCTTTAGGCATGATTTTACCCTATTTAAGCTGGAAACTGGATTTTGTAATACACATATGTCATCTATAGAAGATATTTTCTAGCTTGATATCATGTGAGCTAGCTCAAAAGCACAGGAGACAACGTGCCCTATATAGATATTATCATTTTTGCGGTCATTGCGGTGTTGCTGGTTTTGCGGCTGAAATCGGTGCTTGGTCAGCGCACGGGTTTTGAGCAACCGCAGGAAAAGAAACCCATGCAGGCTGCCAATGACGGGGACGTGGTTCCCTTTCCCAGTAATAAGGATGAAGCTGCTGCGTTAAATGGCCATGGGCTTGAAACGCTACGCAAAGCCGATCGTAATTTTACCGAAGCGGCCTTTCTGGGCGGTGCGACACAAGCTTTCGAGATGGTCTTGCGCGCTTATGCCGAGGGTGATCTGGCACAGCTGAAGCGGTTGCTTGGCTATGATCTGTTGCAAAGCTTTACGCAGTCGATCCAGAAGCGCAATGCGAATAAGGAAAGCCTGACAATTGAGCTGGAGACCATAAAGGAAGCCAGCATCCTTAATATCGCTGTTGTTGATTCGGTTGCTGCGGTCACTGTACATTTCCATTCGGTGCAAACGCGTATCGCGCGTGATGCCGATGAAAATATAATCGATGAAGATGAAAGCCAGTCACAGGAAATCGTTGATATCTGGACGTTCGAGCGTGATCTGACGTTGAATGATCCAAACTGGAAGCTGGTTGAAACTGAAACCGCCGATGACGACAGCTAATGGTGATGGGGAATAATGGTTATGGCCGATGAGCGTGCCAAAACCGATAGAACAGATGAAGACGACCATGTTTTATGGCAACGCGTAACGGCGCTGGTCAAACCGGCGGTTCAGCAAAATCGGCGCTATATTGGGAATGATCTAAATCATCAGGGGCACAATCAAGGTCGTGATGATGGTGGCATGTCACCGTCGAAACGCCCACAAGCGGGCGCAAAACCAAGATCTGCCAATATGGTGGGTTTTGCATTACCAAAGACATCGGCCAACACATCACCCAAAACATCGGCCAAAACATCGCCTGTTGATCTGCGGGCGGGGGAAACCGCCGGTATCGATGGCGGCACGCAAAAACGGCTATTCCGCGGGGATGTGAAAATCGACGCCCGGCTTGACCTGCATGGCTATAACGCAGCCCAAGCGCAACAAAAACTGACCCAGTTTCTAAGTCAAGCCAAAGCATCCGGTTACCGGTGCATTCTGGTTATTACCGGCAAAGGTGCGCGCGGGACAGGTATTTTAAGAAGCGCGGTGCCAGACTGGCTTAAAAGCGCACCACTTTCACAGCTGGTACTGGCGATGGCGCAAGCCAAGCCAAGCGATGGCGGGGCAGGTGCGCTTTATGTGCTGTTGCGCCGCCAGCGTGAACGAAAATGACACCCTTTGGACGTAAAATGCGTCAATTGCGGGCAGATAAGAATGTCACCCAGCAACAACAAGCCGATTTTCTAGGCGTGTCGAAAGCCTATATCTCGGCTTTGGAAAATGGCGCACGAGGCAAGCCTTCAACGGTGCTTGTCGATCAGATATGTGTATGGCTTGGCCTGATCTGGGATGATGCCGAAGACTTGAAGCGATTGGCGACATTATCGCATCCGAAACCAACGATAGATGTGCGCAAACATACGCCTGATGCGGTGATGTTGGCTAATATGCTGGCCCAGAATATCGAACGGCTGGATGATCAGGATTGCCAGCAGCTTTTGACCGCGTTGGAAAAGCGCCTGACATAAATCCCGATATAAATAATGCGATAAAAGTCAAACAGGCGGTTCCAATTTTGTGTTGTTGTGTTAAAAGGTTCGCGAAATAAGTAAATAGGTAGATAATTGATTGCAACAGGTGTGCATATGATTCACCAGTTTAATAATTTTGTAATTCAGCCATATTTATTTTGCATCATGCCGCCCGTTACATAGTCATATGTGTTGCTATGCCCAACATCGAGGATGTTCCGAATGACGCCCGAAATTCTGAAAGATCATGTGGCAAAATTGTCAGTCGAAACAGTAGCGAACCTGACAGCAAGCGACATTAATGAATTATGTGATGCGGCCGAAGAAGCTATTAAATCGGGTGGCGGTTTTGGCTGGTTGACGCCGCCGCCACGTTCGGTGATGGAAGATTACTGGCGTGGTGTTCTAATGATTCCCGAACGGCATCTGATTGCGGCACGCCTTGATAAGATGATTGGCGGCTGTTGCCAGATTGTACGCCCGCCGCGCAATAACGAAGCGCAGTCATTTAGCTGTAATCTGACAACATTCTTTGTCGCCCCTTGGGCGCGTGGTCATGGATTGGCGCAAAAGATGATTGGCGAGGCCGAAGCGCTGGCTAAATCCGAAGGGTTTTCGATGATTAACCTTGATGTGCGTGCGACCCAGAACCGGGCGATCCAGTCCTTTGAAGCTCGCGGTTTCAAACGCTATGCCAGC
The DNA here is from genome assembly GCF_965657105.1 of Puniceispirillum sp. (SeqCode). Lineage (NCBI taxonomy): Bacteria > Pseudomonadati > Pseudomonadota > Alphaproteobacteria > Puniceispirillales (SeqCode) > Puniceispirillaceae (SeqCode) > Puniceispirillum (SeqCode) > Puniceispirillum sp. (SeqCode). Next base: position 30,672 of record NZ_CBFHNB010000017.1, on the reverse strand, counting down.
AATGAATATTATGCCAAGGTCGATGGTAAATATGTGATGGGCTATTATTATCACAAAGCCCTATAGATAATGTAACGGGGGTGATGTAATGGCTTCATATGACGATAATAATATTTTTGCGAAAATCCTGCGCGGCGACATTCCATGTCATAAATGCGACGAGGATGATTTCACCTTGTCATTTCATGATATTGCCCCACAAGCACCCGTGCATGTGCTGGTGATCCCCAAAGGGCGCTATGTGGATTATACCGATTTTGCCAGCAATGCCTCGGCCGCAGAAATTGCAGGCTTTGCTAAGGCAATCCAGCGCGTTGCCGAAAAAACCGGCATCAGTGAAACAGGCTATCGGATTATTTCGAATATCGGTGTTAATGGGCATCAAGAGGTGCCGCATCTGCATATGCATGTGATTGGCGGTGCGCCGACTGGCCCGATGTTGAGCAAACAGGGGTAATCAGACGCTGGGTTTTTCAGTTCTATATTTTCCAGCGCATATCATAAAAATCTAATCAACTTGCGGCAATCTTTTGGCTCATCCAAAATGGTCATTCATGATCACGGATGCCATTTATGCATGCACATATCCAGACAGTTGCCTTTCGCGGCATCGATACGATTGCTGTTGATGTGCAGGTGCATATTGCCAATGGCTTGCCAGCGATGGCGATTGTTGGACTGGCGGATAAATCGGTCGCTGAATCCAAGGAACGGGTACGCGCGGCGCTATCGTCAATTGGCCTGTCTCTGCCGCCAAAACGGATTGCGATTAATCTGGCACCAGCCGATGTTTTGAAAGAGGGTGCGCATTTTGATCTGCCGATTGCGCTTGGTTTGCTTGTTGCAATGGGGGTGATCCCTGCGGATGCGGTGGCTGACCGCGTTGTGTTGGGTGAATTATCATTGAATGGTGCGATTCAGCCAGTATCGGGCGCCTTATCGGCAGCGATTTTTGCCAGTAGCCGCCAGCAGAATCTGATCTGTCCAGCGGCATCGGGTGCCGAAGCGGCCTGGGCTGGTAATATTGATATTCTGGCACCGGCGGATATTCTAGCATTGCTCAATCATGTACGTGGACGTCAAATTCTGCATCCACCTACACCCAAAATAGCGACCAGCCAAAGTCAGTATCCCGATATGGCGGATCTGCGCGGCCAGCTAACAGCACGGCGGGTACTCGAAATCGCGGCTACGGGTGGACATAATCTGTTGCTGATTGGTCCGCCTGGCGCAGGGAAATCAATGCTGGCAGCACGATTGCCCGGATTGCTGCCCCCCTTAACCCCGGAACAAGCGTTGCAGGTGACAATGATTCATTCCATTGCCGGTCAGTTATCCGATGGCGGTTTGATTCGTGACCGTCCCTTTCGTGAGCCGCATCATTCAGCATCGATGGCGGCGTTGGTCGGTGGCGGCATGCGCGCCAAGCCAGGGGAAATATCGCTGGCGCATCATGGGGTTCTGTTTCTGGACGAGTTGGCTGAATTCAGCCGCGTGGTGCTGGATTCGCTGCGTCAGCCTTTGGAAACAGGCAAAGTTGTCGTCGCGCGGGCGAATAATAACTATACCTATCCGGCAGAATTTCAGCTGATTGCAGCGATGAATCCTTGTCGTTGTGGTTATCTGGGTGATCCAGCACGTGCCTGTAGCCGAGCGCCAGCATGTGGACGGCAATATAGCGCCAAAGTATCAGGCCCCGTTATGGATCGTTTTGATCTGATTATCGAAGTGCCAGAAGTGACGCCGCAGATGTTGATGGCTGATGAAGCGGCGGAACGGTCGGCGGTGATTTTTGACCGGATCATGGCCGCGCGCACTGTGGCGATGGGGCGAAGCTGTCAGGCGGATGGCACGCTCAATGCCAAGCTGTCAGGCGATGATCTGGATGCGGCGATTGTGCTGGAAGATGCGGCAAAGACATTGTTGAAATCAGCCCTTGAACAACAGCAATTATCCGCGCGCGCCTATCATAAGATTATGCGGGTGGCGCGCACAATTGCCGATCTGAACGATAGGCCAGAGGTCACGCGCGAACATCTTGCAGAAGCGCTGGCCTATCGGGCAATGCCGTTATTTGCGTAACTCGGATGGATGCGTTCGATCGCATCCCAGGTCAGCGCCGCGATATCTATATCGGATAGACGTAGAATCTCGCGAATGCCTGTCGGCGAAGTGACATTAATTTCAGTGATATAATCGCCGATGATATCAATGCCGACAAATAGTAGCTGGCGCCGGCGCAATTCCGGACCAATGGCGCGACATATGTCGAGATCACGCGCGGTAAGTTCAGTCGCGGCGGCACTGCCACCAACATGGAAATTGGAACGCGCCTCGCCTGTTTGCGGAATCCGATTCACCGCGCCAACAGGCTCACCATCGACAAGAATGACGCGTTTATCGCCTTTGGTCACGGCTGGAATATAGGCCTGTACCATCACCGGTTCACGGCTGGTTGCAAAAAACATTTCCAATAAGGCGCTGAGATTCTGGTCATCTTCGCGCAGGCGGAATACGCCTGCTCCGCCATTGCCAAATAGTGGTTTGACGATAATATCGCGATGCGTTGCCCGAAAGGCGGCAATCGTTGCCGGATCACGGCTTATCAAGGTTGGCGGCATCAATTCAGGAAATAAGGTGACCAGTAGCTTTTCTGGCGCGTTGCGCACCTCGGCTGGATTATTGACCACCATAGTTGTTGGCGGCAGCATTTCCAGCAAATGTGTGGCGGTGATATAAGCCATATCGAAAGGCGGATCCTGGCGCATCAGCACCACGTCAAAATCGGTAAGCGGACGTATCTCGTGGGCACCAACAGCGAAATGATCGCCATCCTGATCAAATAGCTGCAGCGACTGGCCGCGCGCTTCGATGCGAGAGTCATTCAAGCTGAGCTTATCGGGGGTGTAATACCACAGGCTATGGCCGCGTTTTTGGGCTTCCAGGCCAAAGGCAAAACTGGTGTCGCCAGCGATCGCAATCGTGGCTACCGGATCCATCTGGATGGCAATGGAGAGGGTTTTGGGCGCATTTATGGGCGATGTCATGAGCCGGACTAATCGCGTGTATCGCTGGCAAGGCTGATGTAATTGACCACCTGCTGGGCAAAGCGCAAATCCTGCGCATGGGCAATAACCGCATTCATCTCGTCTGTTGAAGCGGCAACGCCTGACAGATATACAATGCCATTCACCACATCAATGCTGAAATTAAGTGATGAAATAGTGCCATCAGTAATCAGCTTGCCGCGCAATTGCGCACTGGCCGCCAGATCCTTGGCTACATCCTTGAGTTTAGAGGTATCGGTGATCTGAATTTCATTGACCACTTCGCGGACACCTTTGATTTCCCATGCCAGCTTGGTGGCCAGCACTTTTTCTTCAGGGGTTTTCACCTTGCCTGTCATCAATACCGCACCATCATTAACAGTCACATCAACAACGGTGCCAAGGCTGGCGTCGTTCTGGATGAATTTGTCATGCAGCTTGGTGAAGATGACGCTGTCAGATACCGATGTCGAAAGCCCTTTTTCCGTCGATGACGCCGCCACCGCAGCCGTGCCAACACCAACCGCAGCCGCTACACAGCCCTGTAGCGCAAGCGATGCCAATAACAGCATACAAGCTGTAAGACGTGTCATTGTTGACATATGAAAAGGGCGTGACGCCTGCATGGACGATCTCCTATTGGGTTTATTCCGGCTTTGGTAAGCCGCTTAAATGTGACAAGTTGTTGCATTATGGTCAAGACCTATAGGGGTTTACCAGGCATTAATAATGGGTATCAAGCGTGACCACAAGGCATGTGGTTTCCGTTCGATCAAAATCACATCAAAGCGGCATTGATGATTATGGTGTTGGGGTGATGCGGCTATGAATAGGGACGCGGCGCGTGTGATGCGTTTTTGCTGGCGTGCTGAAGGGCTGGCATTATGAATGTCCTGCTGGCGGTATTTGACTTCGCAAAAGACCAGCAATGAGCCGCGTTGTGCGATGATATCTATTTCGCCAACATGGCTGTGCCAGCGCCGCGCCAGAATGCGAAAGCCGCGCAACCGATACCATAGGACAGCGCGCGCTTCGGCCAGATGCCCAGCTTTTTCAGCCGCTTTGAATTGGGCGGTCTTTGATGTTTTATGCGGCGATGTTTTATGCGGCGGTTTGTTTACAATCGGCATGTTGGATCCGGTTTGATCTGCGGTGGCCATTATAGCAGTTATTCCTGAATATCAATCGCCAGCTTATATATTTTCTTTCGCGGTTGTCCGGTTATGTCGGTGATGGTCTGTACCGCGTCGCGTACACTGGCTCCTTCAAGCTCGGCGCGGAGCATCTGTTCAATAGTCACATCATCGAACAATGATTCATCTTTCTTGCGGCCTTCTACAAGGATCACCAGCTCGCCTTTTGGCGTGTCGGTGGTGTCATAATGATTGCATAATTCGGTCAAGGTGCCGCGATGGATATGCTCGTGCATTTTGGTGAGTTCGCGTGCGACAACGGCAAGTCGATCGCCAAAAATATCGCGCATCATCTGCAATGTTGTAGAAAGCCGTTTCGGCGTTGCAAACCAGATCGTGGTGAAAGTGAGCGATGCAACCTCGGTCAGTGCATCACGCGCGGCCTTGGACGTTGCCGGGATAAAACCAGCAAACATGAATTTATCAGTTGGTAAGCCCGCCGCCGCCAACGCGGTGATTGGCGCACTGGGCCCCGGAATTGACGTCACGGTGATATTGTGATCATGGCACGCGGCTACCAGCTTGAAGCCGGGATCGGAAATCAGTGGGGTGCCAGCATCGCTGACCAATGCGATATTTTTGCCCGCCAGAAGCTGTTTGATCAGCTTTGGGCGCATCGTATGGCCATTATGGTCATGATAGGCATATAAACGTGCCGCGCTGGATATGCCTGTCAAGGTCAGCAATTTGCGCGTCATCCGCGTATCTTCACAGGCGATTATATCCACTGCTTCAAGACAAGTAGCAGCACGGGGTGAAAAATCACCCAGATTTCCAATCGGGGTGGCCACCACCGATAGCAATCCATAATCATCGCGCATGATTTATCCTGTTTGATATGCTGTATCTTGTCTGCTGTCTTTAGGTTGGAGGCATGATAAGGTTGAACTAAATAGCTACCAAGCGAATAATGACATGCGCAGATGAACCAGCCATGATAAGGATGACATATTGGGAGGCATTATGGCTAAGCCTTGGCGTTTATTATTTTGTGTAGTGATTGCTATGACAATGGCAAGTTGCGGGTCGCCGACCACACCCAGACCGGTTGCGTCGGTGCCGGTTGTGACGCCAACGCCCGAACCCAAGCCCGACGCCGGATCAGATATTGTGCTGAGTGCCGAAAGTGAAGCCGCACTGGCAACCGCTGCCGCCCAAAAATCGCGGATCACTGAAAATGACGCGATCCGTATCACCCCTGCCTCAAAGGCTGATCCCACCAAGATAGACTTGCTGCAAAAATTGATGGTGCCTGATCCCCGCCCCGAAGATGCGCCTGTATCGGATATGCGGCTTCAAGGTGATAGCGTGTCAGATGATAATCGGTCGGATAATAACCAGCCAGAGGACGCCAAACCAGATACGCTAAACCCGCTTGATGTGATCGTTAATGATCTGGCGGATAGCATTTTAGAAGAAGATGAAGCGACCGCCATGGCCAAGGCCGCGATCGAAGCCGAAATGCAACGCGAATCGACGATTAATCAGATTATCTGGCAAATCCAGTCTTCAGCGCCTAAACAGATACCCGAAGCCCCCGCGCCGGTAACTGAAGGCCCCGATCCGTCGCTTGCCGATGAAGCTTTGAATGCTGCTTTTGCCTTGCTGGCAAATAAAATTCCGGTGCCGCCAGATGATGATGAGTTTGTATTACCAGCAAAAGACCCAGACCGTCTGCGTGTTGCCTTGATGGCACCGTTAAGCGGTACGCATAAGCAATTTGGCGAGGAATTGCGTAAAGGTGCCGAACTGGCATTATTCACAATTGCCAATCCGAAGGTCGAAATGCTGATCTATGATACGGCTGGTGATGGCAAGAACGATAGCAAAGTGATTGATAGTAAGGCGATTGCTTTGGCCGCCGCACAGGCGATACAGAATGGTGCTGATATTATCATTGGCCCGCTATTTACAGAATCGGTCGAGCAGGTGAAACGGATTGCCGATTTTAATGCCGTTCCGATGATCGTGTTTTCGAATAATGTAGATGTCGCGGGCCCGCAAAGATGGGTCATGGGCTATTTGCCTGAACAACAACTTGATTCGCTTTTGGGCTTTGCGGTTGCTGATGGGCGAGAGACGTTTGCGATCCTTGCCGAATCGACAGCTTTCGGCAAGCGGCTGGCCGCTCATGCGAAATCACGGCTTCAGGAATTCGGTTTCAAAACCGAGGAAATAGCCATTCTATCTAGAGATGACCTGGCTGACGAAGCGATGCTGAAACGTAAAATTCGCACTTTCGCGCGTTATCAGGAGCCAAAGGATGATGAGGACATATTGGTTACCAAGGCACCTTATGACGCGGTGGTTTTTGCTGGCGGTCCGTCCTTTGCGCTGCGCACCGCGCCGGTGCTGGCTTATTATGATGTCGGCCCCGATAATAGCCTGTATCTAGGAACAGCTTTATGGAACCAGAACCAGCTTTTGAGCGAACCATCCCTACAAGGCAGTATATTTGCCAAACGCCCAAGCGTGGCCGATCCGGTGTTTGAGGATAATTGGGGGCAAATCTGGCCGCATGACGGAACTGGGCAACTGGCACGGCTGGGATTTGACGCGATGGCACTTGTTTCATCGCTAACCGAGATTGACCGTGCGGAATGGACCGCAAAAATCACCGATGATTCAGGGTTTAACGGCTATAGTGGTGCCTTCCGGTTACAGGAAAATGGCAGTAATGTCCGAGCCTATGAAATTCGCCGGATCTGGGATGGTAAATCCGATATTATCCAGCGCGCGCCCGGAAAAATTTAATCCAGAAAAATCTAACCCGGAAAAATCTAAAAGGACAAGATATATTGGTCACAAAATCAGTTCGGTAAGAATATGGTTTAGCCGGATCGCCCCTGCGTCACTGGTGCGGATATGCAGATTTGCAATGTCAGTATCGGCTTTGATGGCTGTGGTATCAGGTGTAACCAGAAGCCACCCCGCATCATGACATTTGCGCAACCCGTCTATATCAAGCCAGTTATGATAATCGCCGCATGCCGCGCTTACCCGTGCCAATGACAAGCCGGATGCCAGACGTAATCCCATCATCAGCATTTCTGCCGCCCAGTCATTTTTACCGTCAGTGACAAGATTGTCGGTGGCATGCCCGTCTTTGGCAATCGCGTCCAGCCAGCCTGCCGGACTACGCCGGGTGCTGATGCCAATGCGGTGGTCTTGCTTTGTAAAGCGGCTATGTGCTCCTGGCCCGATTCCAAGCCAGTTGCCACTTTGCCAGTAAATCAGATTATGCCGGCAGTCATGCCCAGTTTTGGCATGATTGGAAATTTCATAGGCAGGCAATCCAGCATCGCGTGTCAACATACGGGTGATATCAAATAAGGCGGCGGCATGATCATCATCCAGTGCCATGATTTCGCCGCGCCGTTGGCGCGTATAGAAATGCGTTCCGCTTTCAATGGTCAGCTGATAAAGCGATAGATGATCCAGCCCCAACGCCAAAGCGGTCGATAATTCATCATGCCAGTCTGTGGGCGTCTGGTCGGGGGTCGCATACATCAGATCAATCGACATATTATCAAAAGCCGTGCGCACGGTGGTCAGTGCCTTTCGGGCTTCATCAGCACTATGTTCTCGCCCCAAAAAGGCCAAAATGTCATCACGCAGAGACTGCACGCCCATCGAAATGCGATTGACACCAGCATGATGAAAATCGAGCATTTTGCTGGCCTCTACCGAGGTTGGATTGGCTTCGGTGGTGATTTCGATAGCAGGCATGAAGCCGAAAATATCAGCAGCTGTATCAATGATGCCCTCGACGACAAAGGCAGGCATCAGTGAAGGCGTGCCGCCACCAAAAAAAATGCTGGATAGCGCGGCTGGCTGTTCATATTGATCCGCCATATAGGCCATTTCGGTGCGATAGGCGGCGAGAAACGCATCGGCATCAATATCGGCACTGACATGCGAATTGAAATCGCAATAGGGGCATTTTGCCTTGCAGAATGGCCAATGCACATATAGCCCCAATTGAGATTCCTGTGGGGAAACTTGTGGGGATTCTTGTGATGATGTGGCTTTGGTCTGGTGGTGCATGGCGCCCCTATCCCTGATGGTTAATCATGCCCAGATATCTCATCTTACCCAGATGGCCAATCTTAACCAAATATCTCATCTTATTGGTCAAAACAGCGTTGCAGAAGTTTGGCAAAAGCATCAGCGCGATGACCAATGGCATGTTTTATGTCAGGTTCCATTTCGCCAAAACTCATATCATAGCCATCAGCAACAAAAATGGGATCATAACCAAACCCGTTATCGCCGCGGGGTGGCCAAACAAGATTGCCTGTGACTGTACCTTCGACCGTTTCATCATGCCCGTCAGGCCAGACAATCGATAAAGCGCACATAAAGGCCGCCTGCCGATTGGTTGTGCCGGTGACCGCCAAGGCATCTTCAACCTTGTGCATCGCCATGGCAAAATCCCTGTCCGGCCCTGCCCAGCGTGCCGAATAGATCCCCGGATCCCCGTTCAAGGCTGCCACCGCCAGCCCCGAATCATCTGCTAGTGCCGGTAGGCCAGAGGCCAGTGCCGCCGCGCGGGCTTTGAGAATGGCATTGCCGGTGAAGCTGGTTTCGGTTTCATCTGGTTCATCAAGACCAAGTTCACCTGCCGACACCAGCGTAATATCAAAGCCATCAAGAAAGGCGGCAATTTCGGGAAGCTTGCCAGGGTTATGCGTGGCAATAACCAGTTTTGAGTCGGTAAAGCGGCGCGGTGCCATGATGTTAAATCCTGATGTTAAGTCCTGTGTGGGCTAATGTAACCACATGTTACAAAATGTAACGATGTTATTATGGGGTTGTTATGGGGCTAGCCTGCATTCATTGGGTCAGTCTGCACGGCTTTATCTTGCAACGCGAATAATGTTGTGCCGCCAGCTTCGGCCAGATCAAGCATCGCATTCAGCACATCACGCGAAAACGGCTTTTCTTCGCCAGTTGCCTGAATTTCAACAAGGCCACCATCCGCCGACATGACAAAATTGGCGTCGATCTCGGCATTGCTATCTTCATCATAATCAAGATCAAGCACCGGATTGCCTTTATAGACGCCGCATGAAATGGCAGCGACATTATCAATAATCGGCTGGCGTGTGATGGCACCAGCCAGCAATAATTTTTCACATGCGATCTTGAGCGCCACCCATGCGCCGGTGATCGAGGCAGTGCGGGTGCCGCCATCCGCCTGAATGACATCACAGTCAATTTTTATCTGGCGCTCGCCAAGCGCTTTCAGATCAGTCACCGCACGCAATGACCGGCCAATCAAGCGTTGAATTTCGAGGGTGCGCCCGCCTTGTTTGCCACGGGCTGCCTCACGGTCGCTGCGGGTATGGGTTGACCGCGGTAACATGCCATATTCAGCCGTTACCCAGCCTTTGCCCGAATTACGTAAAAAAGCGGGCACGCGTTCATCAACCGAGGCGGTGCATAGCACATGCGTGTTGCCGCATCGCACCAGACATGACCCTTCAGCATGCAGCGAAAAGCCAGGTTCAAGTGTGATAGAACGAAGCGCATCATAAGCGCGGCCGGATGGACGTGTCATAGGTCGGTTCCCATATAATGGTCAGCGCTGTTTAAGGCTGACATGCGTGATTAATAGATATGCAGATTGACCTGCGTTAGTGAATCATTTTAGATTTTCTTTATGACGGAAGCTAGCATAAAGGGGCTTACCCCCCGCGCCCTTGATATTTTTCATACTTTGGTAAGTGCCTATCTTGATGGTGGGCAGCCAGTGGGATCGCGTACGCTGGCTAAATTATCGCCCTATGATCTGTCGCCAGCTTCGATCCGCAATAATATGAGTGATCTTGAAGAGGCTGGATTGTTGTTTTCGCCGCATATCTCGGCAGGGCGAATCCCAACGCAAAGCGGCCTGCGGCTGTTTGTCGATGGGTTGATGGAATATGATGTCAATCTAGCCGAAGATGAACAAAGTTCAATCGATGGCGAATGTGCCGCCCGCGGAATCAGCGTCAGTGAGTTGCTGGAAAAGACCAGCAAGACGCTGTCTGGCCTGTCAAAATGCGCATCGCTGGTACTATCGCCGTCAAGCGATGCCGGGCTACAGCATTTTGAATTTGTGCCAATCGGCGATAACCGCGCGCTGGCGGTGCTGGTGCGCGCTGATGGCCAGGTGGAAAATCGGCTGATTGATCTGCCTGTTGGGGTGCCTGCCAGCTTGCTGACACGTGCCAATAATTATATGAATGCAAAGCTTGAAGGCCATAATATGGCGGCGGCCATGCAGATGATCCGCAGTGAGATCGCCGCGAATAAAGCCGAAATCGATGTGCTGACCGCGGCGCTTGTCGAACAGGGGCTGGGCTTATGGTCGGATGGCAAAGGCGACGAGGGCGCAGCCTTGATTTTGCGTGGCCATTCGATCCTGCTTGAAGATGTGCAAGCTGGCGATGATCTGGCGGAAATCCGCAGTCTGTTCGACGCGCTGGAAGCCCGCGAAAATGCCCTGCGTCTGCTGGATGCGACAAAACAGGGTGACGGCGTGCAGATTTTCATCGGTGCCGAAAATAATCTGTTCAGTAACACCGGATGTTCAATGGTGATCGCGCCCTATCATAATGCCAGTCGTTCGATCATCGGTGCTATAGGCGTGATCGGCCCGCGGCATATGAATTATGCCAAAATTATCCCGATGGTCGATTATACCAGCCGTGCGATTGCCAGGGTGCTTGGCCAGTAACCTAAAAGCGGCTGGGTGGCGGCTAGATGGCGGCTGATAGTTTGGCCAATGTCTGATGCCAGAACAGGATAAAGCGCTGGCCTAGCTGATCGCTTAGCGCTGCCAGACTCTCAAGATCAAGCGCAATCATGTTCCGGGATAGTAATACGCCAAGCGCGACACCAACGCCAATGCCAATCGCAATCGCTATTGCCAGAATGCTGACCGGCATATGGGTGCGGGGTTTAGCGGCTGGCCGCGATGCGCTAAAGGCTTTGGGCGGTGGTTTCACCTCAGGCGGTTTGATGTCCATTGGTAGGGGCGGCAGATCAGCATGGCAGGCTGGACAGCTGAATTTATGGCGCGCGCCAGCGGTGTCACAATCGGGAATCAGAACCGGTATATCGCAATGCGCGCATTCAATTTGACGGTTTGATCGGGTTATTATGCGATCACCAGGCGGCGTCGGGTTATTTGGATCATCTGGATCGGGTGGCGGCGCAAAGAAAAACCCACCACAAGCATGACAGGCAATTGGCATATTTTCATAGTGGCTCAAGGCATTCGGGATGTTGGCTTCATCATCACAATGCGGGCATTTCAAGAGCATCTTGTCGTCCTTTAGCAACCAGATCAGATTACGGCATCATGCCATCAAATAAGGGCATATCATATGATGCGCATATCATGTGCGCATTTACGATATTTCTGAAATCATAATATGTAACCATGGGCATAATATGTAATAGCGGAGAAAAATGAAAAAGACGTTAATGCGGTTATGAAATAGGCTTATGGAATGCCATTATGGTTTGGCATTTGGATATGCGCCAGAATCAGACCTAGTGTTAGGCGTTAGCGATCAGATGGGGTGGATTTGGCCTTATCATCATGCGTTGCTCGCAATTCGTCGAGTGTGCTTTTGACGGTCGATTGCACAAGATTGGATAATTCTTCGCGAATCACCGATTTAACCGTATTGGCGACGATTTTATTAAGATCATCAAGATCAATCGCCGCGGCCGCTTTGGTCGATGCACCAGATTGTGCGGGTGTTCCGGATACTGGTCCGGATATTGGCGCGGGATCAGCGTTAGCGCCATGATCGGCTGGTGCGGCTAGTACTGCGGCGGGTTCGCTTGCATCAGTTGGTTCACTTGTTTCGGCATTGCCAACAGCTTCGGCAATGTTGGCCATCACGCTTTCGATCCGTTCATTACCAGCGACAACTTTATCTAGCGGGGTGGTCGCGACAATATCATCAACAGCCTTTTTGACAACATTTTCAAGCTCGGCATCGGAAATCTGCTGGATGTCACCAGCATAATTGGGAACCGGCGGGGTGTCGGGCAATACGGGTGCGGCGGGTAATGCAGTTTCGGGCTTTGTTTTGATTTTGGCTTTATCGTTATCGCTATCGTCATCAAGGTTGGCCGCCATGGCGCTGAGCATTTCGATGCGGTCAAAGACCGCGGCGGGCAGTTGTGTTATTTGTTCCGGATTAAGCTGATCCAAAGGGGACATATCCTGTGCCCTAGGATCGGGCTGGGTATGATCAGGCTGGGTATCTTGGGGGGCTGTTGTTACCGGACGGGCGGCCACAGGAATATCAGGTTTTGCCACAGGCGGCGCAGATTTTACAATAGCAACCATCGGCACACCATCATTGATGACCGTTTCTGCCTCTTTATAAAGCGCTTCAATAGATTTTAACGCCGCGGTGCCACGCATGTTTGACCAATCTGTTCATTATTCAAAAGATATCATCACTAAAATTACGCCTAAAGGATTAAGCGTCTTAAGATTAATAATCTAATTACTACGTCATATTTTTGTCATGTTGTCACCTTTTTACACGCTGTAAGGTGCTGGTAAATTGACAGATAGCTTAATATGGGCGCGTTACCCCCCCAAAAACGGTAATAAAGACTAGATAATTATCCATAAAACCAGCTTTTTACGGCCGTTTTTTAAGGAAATTAGCCAATAAAATGCACGAAGTGCGACATTCTTGCACATTTCCTGGCTCTTGCCTCTTGGATAGGCGCATAAAGATGCCTAAATACCGATACAACATCTGATTCGCCTAAAGGACCACCGATGAACGAGAATGCTAAAGATGAAAACGCTGTCAAAGATGACGATATCGCCAAAATGACAGCCACACAGGATAATGCCGACTCGCAAACAGTCCTGCCTGATGATGGCAGTCTGGAAGCAGTGCTTGCTGATGCAATCGAATCAGCCCCGCCTGCTGATAGTGACGGGGCGGATGATGACGGGGCGTCGTTAGATCCGTATGACCAGCTTTTGGCTGAACGCGATGCGCTGAAAGATCAGCTTTTGCGGGCATTGGCCGAAAGTGAAAATACCCGCCGCCGCAGTGAACGTGATGTGCAGGCTGCCAAGAAATATGGCCATACTAGCCTGGCGCGTGATCTTGTTGGCGCTATTGATAATCTGGCGCGGGCGCTGGATATCATGAAAGATGATGAATTCGAGGCTGGTAGCCTTAGCGAAGCCATGACCAATGTAGTCACAGGTATCGAATTGAGCTGGACGGAGATCATGTCGATTACCGAAAAGCACGGCATCAAGCAGATCAATCCGGTAGGTGAAAAGTTCGATTATAATTTTCATCAGGCCATGTTCGAAGTGCCGACAGCCGACACGCCACCAGGCATGGTCGTCGAAGTTCTGCAACATGGTTATGTGTTACATGACCGGTTATTGCGTCCAGCCATGGTAGGCGTATCCAAGGCCCCTGAAGCGGCGGCCGAAAGCGATGCCAGTCAAGCCAAAGTGGAGGATAGCGCCGACAATGATGACGCAGACATCAAGGGCGCATGATGCCCCTTGTATGACAAGATTTCACAACTATATGACTGATATAACCGACATTTAATTCACCAAGCGGGCGGAACAAGCGATCGCAAGTGAGATTAAGAGGCGCTAGCCAGTCGTAAGCAGCACCTCTAGGACGAAAGGAGATTAGAATGGGAAAAGTAATAGGAATTGATCTGGGGACAACAAATTCATGCGTAGCCGTGATGGATGGTTCCGAAGCCCGCGTTATCGAAAATGCCGAGGGCGCACGCACAACACCGTCGATGGTGGCCTTTGTCGATAATGAAGAAAGACTGATCGGTCAGTCGGCAAAACGCCAAGCTGTGACCAACCCCGAAAACACATTATTTGCGATTAAGCGCCTGATTGGCCGCCGCAAAAGCGACAAGGTCACAAAGGATTTCGCCAAACTTGTGCCTTATGATCTGGTGGCTGCCAAAAATGGTGATGCCTGGGTCAAGGTTAAGGATGAAGAATATTCACCAAGCCAGATTTCAGGTTTTGTTCTGCGCAAGTTGAAAGAAGATGCCGAAGCCTTTCTAGGCGAAAGCGTCACCCAGGCTGTGATCACCGTACCAGCCTATTTTAATGATGCCCAGCGTCAGGCCACCAAAGATGCAGGCAAGATTGCCGGTTTGGAAGTTCTGCGTATTATCAATGAGCCAACCGCGGCGGCTTTGGCCTATGGGCTTGAGAGAAAAGAGTCTGGCTTGATCGTCGTTTATGACCTTGGTGGTGGTACGTTTGACGTGTCTGTGCTGGAAGTTGGCGATGGCGTGTTTGAAGTCAAATCAACCAATGGTGACACATTCCTTGGTGGTGAAGATTTCGACCATAGCATCATCGATTATCTGGCGGATGAGTTCAAGAAAAGTGATGGTGTTGATCTGCGCAATGATAAGCTGGCATTGCAACGGCTTAAAGAAGCGGCCGAAAAAGCCAAGATCGAACTGTCTTCATCATTGCAGACCGATGTGAATCTGCCGTTTATCACGGCGGATGCGTCAGGTCCGAAACATATGAATATCAAGCTGACCCGCGCCAATCTGGAAAAGCTGGTAAGCAAACTGGTTCAGCGTACCTTGAAGCCATGTGAAGCGGCTTTGAAAGATGCTGGGGTGAAAGCTAGCGAGATTGACGAAGTTATTCTGGTTGGTGGTATGACCCGGATGCCTAAAATCATCGAGACGGTGACCGAATTCTTTGGCACCGAACCGCATCGCGGCGTAAATCCGGATGAGGTTGTGGCATCGGGCGCGGCGATTCAAGCTGGTGTTCTGACTGGTGACGTGAAAGACGTTTTGCTGCTTGATGTGACACCATTGTCACTGGGTATCGAAACATTGGGCGGTGTCTTTACCCGTCTGATCGATCGCAATACGACAATTCCAACTAAGAAAAGCCAGGTCTTTTCAACCGCGGATGATAATCAATCGGCGGTCACAATCTCAGTCTATCAGGGCGAGCGTGAGATGGCGACAGACAACAAGCATCTTGGCCAGTTCAATCTGGAGGGTATCTCGCCAGCAGCGCGTGGTGTGCCGCAGATTGAAGTGACTTTTGACATTGATGCGAACGGTATTGTCAAAGTTAGCGCCAAAGACAAGGCAACCGGCAAAGAACAGGAAATCCGCATTCAGGCCTCAGGTGGTCTGGATGATTCCGAAATTGACCGCATGGTTAATGAAGCTGAAGAAAATGCCGAAGCCGATAAGCAGCGTCGTGAAGAAGTCGAAACCCGCAATCAGGGTGAGGCATTGACGCATGGCGCACAAAAGGCAATCGATGATCTTGGCGATAAAGCAGATCCGGATGCCAAGGCCGAAGTCGAGGCAGGCATTGATGCTTTGAAAGAGGCGCTTGAAGGTGACGATATGGACGCGATCACATCGAAATCTGCCGAACTGTCACAGGCGATGATGAAGATGGGTGAAGCGGCGTATGCCGCCGGTCAGGATGAGGAAGCCGCTCCAGAAACCGCGTCAACCGACTCCGCTGACGAAACCGTTGTGGACGCGGAATTCGAAGAAGTCGATGGTGACGCTGACGCCAAAAGCAAATAACACTTAAACTTAAACAAGCGCTGGGGTAGGTTACACTCCAGCGTTTTTTCTAATTCACACGGCATCGGCACTTACCATGAGTAAACGTGATTTTTATGAGATTCTGGGCGTATCCAAAGACGCTGATGAGAAAGCCCTTAAAGTTGCTTATCGGAAGCTGGCGATGGAAAATCATCCCGATCGCAACCCCGATAACGAGGCGGCGGCTGATCGTTTTCGCGAAGCCAGCGAAGCCTATGACGTTCTGAAAGACCCGCAAAAGCGCGCGGCCTATGACCGAATGGGTCATGCTGCCTTTGATAATGCGGCTGGCGGCGGTTTTGGCGGCGGCGGTTTTGGCGGCGGTGGCTTTTCCGATATTTTTGACCAGATGTTTTCGGAATTTTCTGGCGGAGGTCGGCAACCAGATACCAGCGGTAATGATCTGCGCTATGATATGAGTATCTCGCTTGAAGATGCCTTTAGTGGTGTGCAACGCGATATCAGCATTCATGTGCCGGTCAGCTGCGATAGCTGTTCGGGATCTGGCGCGGCTGAAGGCAGTAAGCCAAGCACTTGTGGCACATGTGGTGGTTCAGGCCGGGTGCGCGCCCAACAAGGATTTTTCGCTGTTGAACGTACCTGTAGTGCCTGTCAGGGTATGGGTCAGGTGATTTCAAACCCATGTGATACATGCCGTGGCGATGGCCGCGTGCAGCAGCAAAAAACGCTGGCAGTGTCAGTGCCTGCGGGTGTTGATAATGGCACGCGCATCCGTCTGACGGGTAAAGGCGAAGCCGGAAGCCGTGGTGGGGCGGCAGGTGATTTGTATATTTTCATCAATATCAACCCGCATCCGATATTTACCCGCGATGGCACCAATGTCATGGCCAAGATACCAGTGCCGATGACGGTGGCGGCCTTGGGCGGCACGATTGATGTGCCGACGCTGGCAGGCAAAATGACACGTCTGACGATTGATGCCGGCACCCAGTCAGGCCGACGGTTCCGTATGCGGGGCAAAGGCATGCCTGCTTTGCGGCGTGGTAACACAGGTGACCAGATTGTCGAAGTGCAGATCGAAACGCCGACAAATCTGACCAAAAAGCAAAAAGAGCTGCTGACAGCCTTTTCAAAAGCAGGTGAAACTAGCCCTGAATCAACCAGCTTTATGGAGCGCGTCAAGCGCATATGGGCTGAAGATTAGTTTATCCGAACCCACGCCCGCCGCATGATTTATAAGATATTGAATTAGGTGCACATACGCCGTCACAGATGTTTTACATCTGTTCGGGATTTGCTCTATAGTCTGAAAAGGCGTTAGAGGCCGATAATAAAAAGGATTCCGGATAATGAGTACAGCAGACAGTATCAAGCTTTCGATTCCAGGTGGCTCTGGCCGTATGGGTAATATGTTGATTCGTGAAATTGCCTTGGCATCGGATCTGGTTCTCCATGCTGCAAGTGATCGTCCCGAAAGCCCTTTGATTGGCAAGGATTCAGGTGAGCTGGCTGGCATCGGTGCGAATGGTGTGATGATCAACAGCGATCCGTCAGCGTTGATTGGCGGCGATGTGATGGTGGATTTTACCAGCCCTGCCGCAAGTCTGGCGCATGCCGAACTGGCCATGCAGAATAATATGGCAATGGTGATTGGCACCACGGGTCTTAGCCCCGCAGACGAAGCCCGGCTTGCTGAAATCGGCACCAAAATTCCATTAGTCTATTGTGCGAATACGTCAGTTGGCGTCACCTTGCTACGCGCGCTTGTCGAACAGGTTGCCGCCCAACTTGTCGAGGGTTGGGATATCGAAATTCTGGAAACGCATCATCATCATAAGGTTGATTCGCCATCAGGCACCGCCCTAGCATTAGGGAAAGCGGCGGCCAAAGGGCGCGGCGTTGCTTTGGAAGATGTGTCTGATATTGTGCGCGATGATCAGGCTGGCGCTTCGCGCGTTGGGGCGCGCAAAGCTGGCGATATCGGTTTTGCGGTGATGCGTGGCGGCGATGTGACAGGTGAGCATAGCGTCACCTTTTTTGGCGAATCCGAACGTATCGCGCTGACACATATGGCGACTGATCGGGTGGTATTTGCCAAAGGGGCGATCAGGGCGGCACGCTTTGCGGCAACGGCGGATATCGGTTTTTATAATATGGAAGACGTTCTACGCGGGTAAAGCATCATCCGGCCTGAGAGGATCGAAGGGCGATAAGATGATCGCGGAGATAAGAAAGCATCATCTGCCCTGAGAGGATCGAAGGTCGATAAGATGATCGCGCAAGCATCAGCCGACCGTAGGTCGAGAGATGATGCAACATGATATAGACTCACCCATCATCCGGCCTGAGAGGATCGCGTCAAAAAGCATTACTATCGATTAGTCAGATTTGGTGGCTTTTGCCATCGCCGCTTTCCAGTGCTTGCGGCATAGCGAGACATATTTATCATTACCGCCAATTTCGATCTGCGCGCCATCGGTGATCGGCTTGCCATCAGCATCAAGGCGGACGACCATCGTGGCTTTGCGCCCGCAATGGCAGATCGTGCGGATTTCGCGCAACACATCGGCAATCGCCAGTAAGGTGGCACTGCCCTCAAAAAGCTGCCCCTGAAAATCAGTGCGCAGGCCATAACACATAACCGGAATACCAAGCTCGTCGGCAATCGCGCTTAATTGCCAGACCTGGGCAATGGTCAGAAACTGTGCTTCGTCAACCATGATGCAGGCGATGTCGCTAGTGCGGGATAGCGCGGTGGCAAGGGCGAAAATATCGGTGCTGTCATCGAACATTTCGGCATCGGCCTGTAAGCCAATGCGCGAGCCAATCTTGCCTTTGCCATCCTCACCTTGGCCAATCCGGTCATCAAGGCGCGCGGTCAGAAGCAAAGTGTCCATGCCGCGTTCTTTATAATTATGCGAGGCCTGCAACAGGATCGTCGATTTGCCTGCATTCATTGCCGAATAAGAAAAATATAACTTTGCCATGTTACCTGTGAACCCTGTGATTCTAATGCTGGAAGGAGCTAAATATAAGCTACGATCATCTTATCACTCTGCGCTGTGCCTCGCGTGGATGATGCTTGATTCTTATATCATGTCGCATCATCTCACGACCTTGCGGTCGGATGATGCTTATTTATCTCCGCGATCATCTTATCGACCTTCGATCCTCTCCGGGCGGATGATGCTTATTTATCTCCGCGATCATCTTGCGGCTTTCGTTTCACTACAGCCGGATGATGCTTTTGTGAATGGTAAATACCGAAAGCCAAGGCTAAGATACTGTTCACCAGCATATCCGAATTTACATAGGTGATAAGCATATTTGGTAATATGGGGTTTAGTTAACATTGATGTGCGCTGTTAAGTATAGCGGCGCTTTCCATGACGAAAAGGGTTTTTATGACGAATAATCTGCATATTTTGGCGCATCCGCTGGCCACGCATAAATTGGCAATCCTGCGCGACAAAGATACGCCATCGGCTTTGTTTCGCACAACGCTGGCAGAATTATCATGGCTACTGGCCTATCCAGCCTTTGCCGCGCTGAAATTGACGCCGCGGCAGATCGAAACCCCGCTTGAGCCGATGATGACAGCCAGCCTACCCGATCCGGCACCGTGTCTGGTATCGATTTTACGCGCAGGCAATGGGCTGGTTGACGGTTTCAGCCAGCTATGCCCCGAAGCCAGTATCGCGCATCTGGGTCTGTATCGCGATGAAGATACCTTGCAGCCTGTGTCCTATTACACATCAGTGCCGCAGGATATCGCCGCGCGGCAGGTTATTCTGGCCGATCCGATGCTGGCCACCGGCGGTAGTGCGATTCTGGGTATGGAAAAGCTGGTCGAAATGGGCGTTAAGGATGTTGTCTTTGCTTGTCTGGTCGCATCACCCGAAGGCGTGGCGGCCATACATAATGCGTTTCCGGATCTACCGATTTTTACCGCCTGTCTGGATCGCGAGCTGAATGAAAAAGGCTATATCCTACCTGGGCTTGGCGATGCAGGCGACCGTATTTATGGCACTTGAGGCGATAGGCCGGATGATGCTTGCTTAGTAATATGTCGCATCATCTCTCGACCTTGCGGTCGGCTGATGCTTGCGCGATCATCTTATCACTCTGCGCTTCGCGTGGATGATGGGTTATGTTGCGCGATCATCTTTCTGCCATCACTGCGTTCCGGCCGGATGATGCTTAGCAATTCTATGGCTTTAGATTTGCGGGACCAAAGCTGTGCGGCAATAGATCGGCAAGTGTAAAACGTTGCTGTTCGCCATCAGGACTGGCAATGATAATCACCGTATCCGGCGTGGCAAATTCGCGTATCCGCTGACGACAGCCACCACATGGTGTGCAGAGGATATCATCCCTATCCGTTCCCCCCGCTATGGCGATGCGGTCAATCCGCTGTCCGCCCGCATTAACCATCATGGCAATCGCCGCGGTTTCAGCGCAAATACCATTTGGATAGGCCGCATTTTCAACATTGACCCCGCAATGGATGCGCCCCTGTTCATCACGCACCGCCGCGCCAACGGCAAATTTGGAATAGGGCGCATAGGCGCGGGTCATCGCATCAATCGCCGCGGTGATCAGGGCGCTGTCAGATGCAGAGCTTTGATTAGGCATTTAGCGCTCCTTTATATAGGGCTGGCCAATGGCGCGTGGCGGCACCGCCCGCCCGACAAGCCCAGCTAGTAAGATCACTGTCATCAGATAAGGCATCGCCAGAATCAATTCGACTGGGGCGGCACCAATAAGGGGCAATTCGACGCCTTGCAAGCGGGCGGCAATCGCCTCAAGAAACCCGAATAGCAAACAGGCAAGCAAAGCCCCGCGTGGTTGCCATTTGCCAAAGATCATCGCTGCCAAAGCGATATAGCCTTTGCCGGCAGTCATCTCGCGCACAAAGCCACTGCCATGTGCGGTCGATAGATAGGCCCCCGCGATGCCGCATAAGATACCCGCGATAATGATCGCTTTATAGCGTAGCAGACTGACCGAAATGCCAGCACTGTCAACCGCCTCGGGCTTTTCGCCAACAGCGCGTAAGCGCAGGCCAAAGCGGGTGTTCCAGAGGACATAGGAGGTGAAGATCACCGCCGACAAGCCAACCCAGACAAGGATATTATGCCCCGAAATCAACTCGCGATAGATTGTTCCGATAAAGGGAATCTGGCTGACTTGATCAACAAAGGGTAGTTCGGTGGGGGCAAAACGGTCTGCGCGTGCCAGATTCGGCGTTTGGCCGCCTTGGCGAAACATAGCGATTCCGACCGTGACCGTAAGGCCAGATGCCAGAATATTGATCGCCAGTCCGGAAATGACCTGATTGCCACGATGCGTGATACAGGCAAAGCCATGGATGATTGAAAAGACCACCGATATGGTGATGCCAGCCAACAAACCCAGCACCGGCGAATGCAACAGGCTGGCAGTGGCGGCGGCGGCAAAGGCCGATAGCAACATCTTGCCTTCAAGCGAAATATCGATGATGCCCGCGCGTTCGGAAAAAATACCCGCCATCGCACATAGGATCAGTGGCGTTGCCACCCGCAAGGTCGCATCAAGTGCCAGAACAAACTGTAACCAAAGATCAGCCCCCATGCGCCGCCTCCGTTTCGTCGCCTGCAGTCAGCTTTGAAAATAGCCGTTGCAAAGGTTTCTGGAACATAAAGGACAAGGCTCCCGAAAACAGAATAATCAGACCCTGGATCATTAGCACCATCTCGCGGGTGATGGTCGAAAATTCAAAATCAAGCTCGGCACCGCCTTGATAAAGCGCGCCAAATAACAAACTCGCCAGAACGATACCAAAAGGATGATTTCGTCCCATCAATGCCACCGCAATTCCGGTAAAACCGTAACCCGAAGTGAAGTTCAGTATCACCCGATGCTGAACCCCCAGAATTTCGTTGATCGCCATCAAACCTGCCAAACCACCCGAAATGGCCATGGTGATGATGATAATACGTTCAATCGGAATACCGGCATATTGCGCGGCTTGCGGGCTTTGGCCAACTGCGCGGATCGCATAGCCAAGCCGTGACCGCCAGATCAGCACCCAGACACCAACACAGGCCAATAAGGCAATGATAAAGGACAGATTCAATGGTGATCGTGCCACGTTAAAGCCAAGCCCCTGTAGAATTTCATGAATCATCGGCAAACTAGCCGCGTCAGTAAAAGCGCGTGTTTCAGGCGACATTTGACCACCTGATTTGAGCATTCCTGCTAGTAAAGACACCATGATCGAAGCGGCCAGAAAATTGAACATGATGGTGGTGATCACAATATGACTGCCACGTTTGGCTTGCAGATACCCCGGGATCACCCCCCATACCGCCCCAAAGGCTGCCGATGCCATGATCGCCAATGGAAGCAATAGAACGGCTGGTAGAAAACTGTCCATCCATAGACAGATCAGACCCGCACCAAGACCACCAAGATAAGCCTGTCCCTCGCCGCCAATATTGAACAGCATGGCGTGAAAGGCCACCGCCACCGCAAGACCGGTAAAAATGAAATTGGTGGCATAATATAAGGTGTAACCAAGACTGCCATCATAGATAAAGGCGCCTTTGATCATCACCAGCATTGCGACAAAGGGGTTTTCGCCAATCAAGGCAACAACAATGCCCGAAACAAACAAGGCAACTAGCACATTGATGACGGGTATCAGGCCAATATCGACCCAACGCGGTAGAGGCTTTTGCACCGTCATGAGGCTGATCCTGTCTTGCTGGCCGGGTCAGCGCCTAGCGCAGTATCTGGCGCAGTATCTGGCGCAGTATCTGGGGCGATACCTGCCATCATCATGCCGAGGGTTTTTTCATCAGCATCATCACGCGCCACTTCGCCAACGATACTGCCATTATTCATCACCAGAATGCGGTCAGACAGGCTCATAATTTCTTCGAGTTCAACCGATACCAGCAAAATGCAGCAGCCGCGGTTACGCAATTCGATCAGCTGTTGATGGATAAATTCAATCGCGCCAATATCAACGCCGCGGGTTGGCTGGCCGACAAGGAGTAAGCTAGGCTCGGTAGAGATTTCGCGCGCCAGAACAAGTTTCTGCTGATTGCCACCAGAAAAATTGGCGCTGATATAGTCAGGATCAGCGGGGCGCACGTCAAAGGCCTGCATGCGCGTAGCACAATGCGCGGCCAGTTTTTGTGGAGCAAGCCACCAGCTATCACCAAGATCAGGAACGCCCCTATTATCGCCCCTATTATCGCCCTTATTATCGCCCTTATTATCGCCCTTATTATCACTGTGGCCAAGAAGCATAGATTCGGCGGCGGAAAAATTCAGCACAATGCCGCGTCGATGCCGGTCTTCAGGCACATGCGCAATGCCAAGATCACGCAAGGACGCAGGCCCTAGCGGATGCGCCGCATCGATCTTTTGGCCAGCAAAGGTAAAGCTGCCGGCCTGTGGTGGCCTGATGCCAGCCAAAATATCAAGCAGTTCGGACTGGCCATTGCCAGACACGCCCGCGATACCGATGATTTCGCCACTACGTAATGAAAAGGACACGTCGTCGAGCTGTGTTTCACCTGAGTCACCGGCGCAAGACAGATGGTCGGCGGTCAGCAAAATGTCGCCAGGCGTGGCGGCGGTATGATTGACATCAAGCAGAACCTTGCGGCCAACCATCAATTCAGCCAACGTTGCCGGAGTGGCTGATGCGGTATCAAGATGTGCCACCATCTGTCCCTGACGCATAACCGAGACAGTATCGGTGATCGCCATGATTTCGCGTAATTTATGGGTGATAAACAGGATGGTGACGCCCTGATCGCGCAAGGCGTTCAGAATGTCAAATAGCTGATCGGTTTCCTGTGGCGTCAAGACCCCCGTGGGTTCATCGAGTATCAGAATACGGGCACCGCGAAACAGAGCTTTGAGAATCTCAACTCGCTGTTGCAAGCCAACGGCCAAGTCTTCGACCAGACTGTCTGGATCAACCGCAAGGCCGTATGTATCGGATAATATCTGTAGTTCGCCGCGCGCATGGATAGCGGCCTTGTCAAGCTGGGCGTGGCCTTCATGCCCCAGCATAATATTTTCAAGCACGGTAAAATTGGGTACTAGCATGAAATGCTGATGCACCATACCGATCCCATGGGCAATGGCAGCTGCCGAGCTGCCAATATCAACGGCTTTGCCATTAATTGAAACGCGGCCAGAATCAGCGCGGTAAAACCCATAAAGGATACTGACAAGGGTCGATTTGCCCGCGCCATTCTCGCCAATAATACCGTGAATATGGCCTTGCTTTACGGCCAAATTGACCTTTTCATTGGCGCGCACGGTGCCAAAGGCCTTGGAAATATCACTAAGTTCAACAGCCAGCGGTGAGTGATCCCCACCGCTGGGGTTTTTGTTAGATTGTGTCATGTCAGATGTGACAGCTTGTCCTAGTAAGGGCAGCTTTCGTCACTTGTATAATCATGCACGGTAACTGCACCACCAATGATGTCGGCTTTGGCTTTTTCGACAGCCATTTTCATGTCAGCTGTCACCAATGATGCGTTATTAGCATCCAATGCCCAGTCAACGCCGCCTTCGGCCAGACCAAGGGTGACAATACCAGAGGTGAATTTGCCCGCTTTTGCATCGCGGAATGTTTCATAGGCGGCAACATCAACGCGCTTTAGCATTGAGGTCAGAACACTGCCTGGTGCTATGCCATTCTGGTTTGAATCGACACCAATTGCCAGCTTGCCAGCATCGGCTGCGGCCTGAATAACACCGCCACCAGTACCACCAGCAGCATGATAAACAACATCAGCACCACGATCGATCTGTGACTGGGTTAATTCAGCGCCCTTGGCCGGATCGTTCCAGGCAGACGGGGTTGAACCAGTCATGTTCTGATAGACTTCGGCACTATTGCTGACTGATTTGACACCGCCAACATAGCCACAGGCAAATTTACGGATCAATGGAATATCCATACCGCCGATAAAGCCAACTTTGTTGGTCTGTGACGCCTTGGCGGCGGCAACACCAACAATGTAGCTGCCTTCATGTTCCTTGAACACATATTGGCGCAGGTTCGGCGCATCAAGCCAGCCCACATCGATGATCGAAAACTGACGATCAGGATATTCGGCGGCCACTTTTGAAATCGCATCGGCCTGGGCAAAGCCTACACCAAGAATTACAGTGGCACCACGTTCGGCCATACGGCGCATGGCTTGTTCACGCTGGGTTTCGTTGGTGACTTCGAATTCCATCACTTCAACACCTGATTCGGCGGTGAATTTCTGGACGCCATTCCATACACCTTCATTGAAGGATTTATCGAATTTGCCGCCCATATCGTAGATAACAGCTGGCTTGAAGTCAGCAGCAAAGGCGGCTGTACTCATGGTGACAGCGATGGCTGCCCCTAAAAATTTATTTAACATTTATGTCTCCCTGGTCCCTTACAAATGGTCTTCACATTAACACAAACAGCCACATTTCAGATTGATTTCTTTATTTCAGGCCGATTTCTTTTAGGCGTTGTTGCAGATAATTATCTGCCGTTATGCCAGGCTGTAATAATACATCGGATCGTGGATGTAAAAACATGGGCATAGAATAGCGCGACTGATTGGCATGTGCATCAGGATTTATCACCCGATGTGTTGTTGATGGATAATAATTGCCACTGGCCATCGCCAGCATGTCGCCATTATTGATCGTTATCATCCCTGGGTCGCATGCAATATCATGCCAGACACCGGCGGCATCGCGCGCCTGAAGCCCCGGCTTTGATCCCGATAATAGCAATGTAATCAAATTTATATCTTCATGTGCCGCCGCCCGAATCGCATTTGGCTCCGGAGCGACAACCGGCGGATAATGCAGAATCCGGAGTAGGCTTTCCTGGCTTTCATACATCATTTCATCAAGCGGCATGGTGAAACTTGCGGCGATGTCTGGCGGCGTCTGTGCCTGAATCCAGCTTAATAATTCGGTGCCAAGAGTCACCAGCTCATGATAGATGGCGCGGGTTTCATCTTCCAGCCCATCGGGAATCGGTGAGCTGGGATAGATATGAAAAAATTCTTTCAAATCTTTGATTGGCGAGTCCTTGGCATTTTCCGAACGGAACGGAAAAAAACCGTCATGACGGGGTGGCTGGACGGTGAAATCATGTTTGGCGTCACCCGCAAAAAAATCACCCCAGCGATCATATAGGCGCGCTAGACGATCGGGGGCAATCGGGTGGTTGGCAAGCACGGCGAATCCTGTATCGCGCAAGGAGCGTTGCAACGCAATAGCGGCATCTTCAGCCTGATAATCAACGGTTTCAATAAGCATATATCGTCCCTACCCTGTCTTATTTATGATCTGTTGACGTGACCTAACGTCGGCTATCTCGTGCCTTGTCGCCATTGGCGACAAGCTCGATAAATTTGTCCCGCACCGCCGCGCCATTGACCTGCATAGCCACCTGTATCAGAGGGCGGCTGGCATCATCAACCGGCAAAGTGCGGCCAATCTCGTCGCCATCGCATATTACTTTAAGTGCCATGGGCTCAAAGTCAAAAAAATCAGGGTCGGTGATCGCCAGAATTGCCGATGGGTCGTGCATGAAACATGACCGGATACCGGTTTTGTTTTCGTGAAAGTCGAAATAGAATTGCGTTGCCGCATCCAGAAAGCCGCCAATAGCCGGAGCCTGTTCAGCCAGCATGGTAAAATCGGCAGGCGTGCATTGCGCCTTTTCGGTGACATCAAGCCCGACCATAGTAACAGGCCATGTGGCGGCAAAAACGCATTCGGCAGCGTCAGGATCGTTCCAGATATTGGCTTCAGCCACGTTGGTCACATTGCCATGCGGCGCTGCTGAGCCGCCCATGACAACAACCGCTTTGACGTTATCGACAATCGCCGGATCATGATCAAGCGCGGCGGCCAAATTGGTCAGCGGCCCAACAGCGCAGATGATGATTTCGCCAGGATGCGCAGCGCAGGTCTCGCATAGATAGCGTGCTGCTGTCTGGCTGATGGCGGTGCCGTGCGGGATGATCGGTGCTACATCACCAAAACCTTCGCCGCCATGGACAAAATCGGCTGGCGGCTCAGGCGGGCGATGGCGCGGTACAAGCGCGCCTTGGCTGACTACAGTTTTATAACGCGCCATTTCGGCCAACACCAAGGCATTGCGGGTGGCTATATCAATCGTGACATTGCCAAAAATGGTAGTCAGACCCAGCACGTCAAGTCGCGGATCGGCAAAGGCCATATGAATAGCCATGGCATCATCAATGCCGGGATCCGTATCAATAATTATCTTTTGTTTTATCGTTTGGCGCATGAAGTAAACTCATCATGTGGATATGACACGCCATCAATACGCGACGCTTGGCGAATGCCGATTTTCACTTTACGCTTGCATTGGCGCTTGTTTCAAGATGCAAGGTGCAAATTGATAATCGCCAGATGAGATAATACCCAGATGGGATAATGACCTAACGCTGTTTACGCCCACACCGAGGATATGATGCCACAAAAAATGCGCCTTGATGATATGGCACGCTGTTTTGAACGTTTGTCCAAACGCCAGCCAGACCCCCAAACCGAACTTGAATTCAGCGATCCCTTTACTTTGCTGGTGGCGGTGGTGCTGTCAGCTCAAGCCACCGATGTCGGGGTCAATAAAGCCACCAAAGGGCTGTTTGCCGCGGCAAGCACACCCGATCAGATGGTTGCGCTGGGCGTTGAAGGGATCAGCCATCATATCCGTACGATTGGTCTGTTTAACACCAAAGCCAAAAATGTGTTTCGCCTGTCAGAGTTGCTGATCATGCGGCATAACGGACAGGTGCCAGAAGACCGTGCGGCGCTGGAAGCGTTGCCCGGGGTTGGCCGCAAAACCGCAAATGTGGTGTTGAATGAAGCCTTTGGATATCCGACGATTGCCGTGGATACGCATATTTTCCGGGTGTCGAACCGCACCCGTATGGCGCCTGGTAAAACTGTCGATATTGTCGAAAAGGAATTGCTGCGGCGGGTGCCTGAAACATGGAAAAAGGGCGCACATCACTGGCTGATTCTGCATGGGCGCTATGTGTGCAAAGCGCGCACGCCTGATTGTGCTGCCTGTGAGATTGCCGATCTATGCCTGTTTCCGGGCAAGACCGCTTAAGGTCTGTGAAGCAGATATAGGCTGGCTTCAAATTATCCGCTCTGTGGCGTCATCCGGTCTTTTGCCAAAGCCCGACGGCAGATCAATTCATTGGCAGTCGCGCCCAAGGTGGTTGCACGGTAAGCCCAGTCACGCACGGTATAGCGGCCATTAGAATTCAGGCTGGTATCTGGAGTTAGGAAAAAATCAAACACACAGCGATCAAGTCGATATTGCCATATTTTGACCGCGCCTTCGGTGCGGATGATATCAGCCGCGCCAAGCACAGATATTAGCACTGTATCGGGCTTTGACAGCACTGTATGCGGCATGAATTCGACTGGCGGCGGTGGTGGCGCTGGAATGACAATTTCTGCAACAGTTTCTGATGCGATTTCTGCTGTTGGCGCGTCGGTATTCTCGCTGTCTGTTTTGTCATCAACATTAGTTTGATCACCGTTCGTTTGAAGTGGGGCGGCGGCGATTATGCTGGTGGTTGCCAGTGCGCTGCCCACATCATCTTGAGCATCAATTTGGGACTCGGTAACAATAAGATCAGGCGCGCTGGCATCAGTTTTGGCTATTATTATCGTCTGTATACTTGCTTGGGTGCTTGCGGGGTTGCCGTTTGTGGCAAGATTCTGCGGCTGACAAGCGGTTACAAGACCAGTAATGGCAATAAGCGGGATCACGGATAATGTGGACAAAGGCAAGCTAAACAGACGCGGCGAATACATTAATAAAGTCCCTTGGCCGAAAGCTCGTGATAAGCTAATGATAAACTGCATATAAGCCGAATGCGATCCGGATAGCATGTTGAATATATTGTTATGCTTATCTCATGGTTCATTTACGCTTGTCTATCAGATATAGCATCCCTATGTTCCTTTTGCCCTGCAGATCGTGATATCGGCAGGCACGTTTTCAAGCAGGTATAGCAATTAGGGTTAATATGTCAGATAAAAGTTTGGATGTGCTTACCATCGGTAACGCGATTGTCGATGTCTTTGCGACCTGTGAGGATGCGTTTCTGGACACCCATGGCATTGGCCGCGGGATGATGAACTTGGTCGATGAAACACGCTCGGCAACATTATATGCCGCGCTTGACGCGCCCACCGAAATTTCTGGTGGCTCGGCGGCGAATACCGCGGTTGGTGTTGCGGCCTTTGGAGGTCAGGCTGGCTTTGCTGGGCGGGTGCGTGACGATGTGCTTGGCCGCAGTTTCATTCGGGATATTGCTGCCGCCAATGTGCGCTTTGCCAACCCACCGCATCAGCAAGGATCAGCCACTGCGTCATCAATCATTCTGGTTACGCCCGATGCGGCGCGTTCTATGAATACCTATCTTGGTGCCTGTATCGAGGTGGAGCCTGCGGATCTGATCGAAGCGGAAATAGCCGCATCGAAAATCATCTATCTGGAAGGCTATCTGTTTGACGCGCCGCATGGCCCGGCAATTTTTGCCCGTGCGGCCGAACTGGCGGCAAAGCATGATGCCACAATCTCGCTGTCATTATCAGATCCATGGTGCGCCGAACGTCATCGGGATGCGCTTGTTACCTTTATCACGGATCATGTCGATATCCTGTTTGCCAATGAAGATGAAGCGGTAAGCCTGTGTGAAAAACCAATCGACAACACGATTGCCGATTTGCTGGAGATGGTTGCGGAATTGATTGTGACGCGTGGGGCCAAAGGTGCCTTTTATGGCACCAGCGGGGAGCAGTATGAGATTGCCGCCATGCCACAAGGCACGGTTATCGATACGACCGGAGCAGGCGATCTGTTTGCGGCGGGCTATCTATATGGCCGCACAAATGGCCATTCGATCAAGATGTCGGGAAAGCTGGCCAGCCTTGCCGCTGGTGAGGTGATTTCACATATTGGCGCACGGCCAGAAATGGATCTGCAGGCATTGGCAGCAACACTCTAGGCACAGCCAGTCTGGATGATTTCGGGTTAGCGCAAGGTCTCGTAAGCGGCGAGGGCGGCGGCCTGAACGATGTCATGTGCCGAATCACTCATACTAACGATCTGGAACGGATATTCGCCGCCAAGCAACATGGGTCCGATGATCGAACCTTCGGCAATTTGTTGAATCAGTTTGAATGAAATATTCGCCGAATGCAAACCAGGCATGACCAGAATATTGGCAGGACCAGATAGGCTACAGAACGGATAGCGTGATTTCATCAAGTCAAAATCAAGCGCCACATCAGCACTCATTTCGCCATCAAATTCAAAAGATACCTTGCGGGCTTTGAGAACCTCGACCGCATGACGTGATTCGGCGGCAATTGCGGATTCAGGACTGCCAAAATTGGTGAAAGACAGAATGGCCACACGCGGCTTATGCCCCATCTGCTGTGCCTTGGCGGCCATCGCTTCGGCAATATTGGCCATTTCTTCGCCGCTTGGCCGTTCGGTCACCGATACATCACCGACAAAAATCGTCCGACCACGAGACACAATCATCGAGGCGGCCATGAACTGACTGTTTTTGGCAACATCGATAACACGTGTCACATGTTCAAAGCTGGGCTTGAAAGAGCGTGTCAAACCGGTGACCATCGTATCGGCATGACCCATGCTGACCATACAGGCGGCAAAGACATTACGATCCAGATTGACCATACGCTGACAGTCGCGTTTCAGCGATCCCTTGCGCTGGAGTTTCTTATATAGAAAGTCGATA
>NZ_CBFHNB010000016.1:0-36452 GCF_965657105.1 Puniceispirillum sp. (SeqCode) | reverse complement strand
AAGATACTGACGAAATCAGCCGCGGATCAAAAGGTGCCGGAATGATGTAATCTTCACCATATGACAAGGTCTGGCCGTCATAGGCATCCGCCACTGAATCCGGCACATCTTCGCGTGCCAGCATGGCAATCGCATTGGCGGCGGCGATTTTCATCTCGTCATTGATCTTGCTGGCGCGCACATCAAGGGCACCACGGAAAATATAAGGGAAACCAAGCACGTTATTGACCTGATTCGGAAAGTCAGATCGGCCAGTGGCGATAATGGCGTCAGGGCGAACCGCTTTGGCCTCATCAGGCATGATTTCGGGCACCGGATTGGCCATCGCAAAGATAATTGGGCGGTCAGCCATTTTGGTGACCATCGTTGTGGTCAGGGCCCCTGCCGCCGATAGTCCCAGAAAGACATCAGCCCCAACCAGCGCATCTTCCAGCGAGCGCGCTTCGGTTTCAACAGCATGCGCCGATTTCCACTGATTCATCGAGGCCTCGCGGCCTTTATAGATTGGGCCGGAACGGTCACAGATAATGATATTCTGATGCGGCACACCCATGGTTTTCATCAATTCGACACAGGCAATCGAGGCAGCACCAGCACCATTGCTGACGATCTTGATATTTTTCATGTCGCGACCGGTCAGATGCAAGGCGTTGATTAGACCAGCGGCAGCGATAATGGCGGTGCCATGCTGATCATCGTGAAACACCGGAATATCCATGCGTTCGCGGAGTTGTTGTTCGATGATGAAACATTCAGGCGCTTTGATATCTTCAAGATTAATGCCGCCAAAGCTGGGCCCAAGCAAGGCCACGGCATTGACAAAGTCATCCGTGTCTTTGGTATCGAGTTCGAGGTCGATACCGTCAATATCGGCAAATTTCTTGAATAGAACGGCCTTGCCTTCCATCACCGGCTTGGCGGCAGCGGCACCAATATCACCAAGTCCCAGAACCGCAGTGCCATTAGAAATAACAGCGACAAGATTACCCTTGGCGGTATAGTCATAGGCACAATCGACATTTTCGGCGATTGCCAGACAAGGCGCGGCGACGCCCGGCGAATAGGCCAGTGACAGGTCACGCTGGCTTGTCAATGGCTTGGTCGCGGCGATTTCGAGCTTTCCAGGGCGTCCCTTAGAATGAAAAAGGAGCGCTTCTTTATCAAGATTTTTGCTTTTTGAGGTCATGGGTTTTCTCTGGGATATGATATCTTGTCGATTGAAAAACAGGACTATTTTAGTGACTATAGGCGTGATAGATAGTTTTTCATAATCATTTTGGAGTACAAAGAACAAAGCCCCCTTGTCCTGTTTCGGGGGATGTTGCATTCTTTGCTATATAATGGCTTCACACGTTCCTATACCACTTTCGGCTAAAGTAAAAGCGCCTACCCCGATGATGGCGCAGTATCTTAGCGTCAAAGAATCACATCCAGATAGTTTGTTATTCTATCGGATGGGCGATTTTTACGAAATGTTCTTTGAAGATGCGGAAATAGCCGCCGCGATATTGGGTATCGCGCTGACCAAACGTGGCAAAAATCAGGGTGAAGATATTCCGATGTGCGGGGTGCCGGTGCATGCTGTGGATGCCTATATGGCGCGGCTGATTAAGGCTGGCCACCGGGTGGCGGTATGCGAACAAACCGAAAGCCCAGAAGCGCAGAAACAACGTGGTGCCAAAGGCCCGCTAAAGCGCGATGTCGTTAGGGTTATGACACCGGGGACATTGACTGAAGATGATTTGCTGGAGCCGCGTGCGCATAATTTTCTGGCCGCGCTGGGGCGGTCTGGCGCGGGTCAGGCCTTGGCTTGGGCGGATATGTCAACAGGCGACTTTTTTGTCGAGGATTTGGGCGATGGCGGACTTAGTGATGGTGGACTTAGTGATGGCGGTCTTGAAGATGTCATTGTTCGGCTGACACCATCCGAATTGATTGTGCCGCAAGGCCAAGATTACACGCAGTGGTCTTGGGCGGATGACTTATGTATCACCGAACAAGCCCCATCGATGTTCGATTCCAGCCTTGGCACACAGGCATTGCACGCGTTCTTCGGTGTTAGTAGTCTTGATGGCTATGGCGATTTTTCGCGGGCGATGCTGTCAGCAGCAGGTGCCTTGCTTGGCTATATCGAGGCAACACAGATTGGCAATATGCCGCGTTTGCAGCCGTTGCAGGCGATTGCGCATAATGTGTATCTGGATATTGATCCAGCAACGCGCCGGTCGCTTGAATTGACCCGTACATTGACCGGCGAGCGTAAAGGCAGTTTGCTGCATGCGGTTGACCGCACCATGACGGCGGCTGGTAGCCGGATGTTGACCGCGCGTCTGGCCGCGCCGCTTTGCGATCTGGTCGCGATCGTGGCGCGCCAGGATCTGGTGTCATGGTTTATCGAAAATGAAACAACCATGACCACAATGCGGGATAAGCTACGCGTGCTTCCCGATATGCAACGGGCGGTGACACGCCTGACTATGGGACATGGCGGCCCGCGTGATCTGGCGGCGCTGGAAACCGGTTTGCGCATTGCCGAAACGGTGGTTGGGTTGATCCGGCAGACCCAAATGAAGACGGGCACAAAGGTGCTGGATGCCACCTTGCCCGCAAGGATGGAGGCGCTTCTGGAGATGCTGGTCGCGCCATTGGCCCTAGCGGACAAGCTGGCACCAGCACTGGCTGATGAATTGCCGTTTCTGGCACGTGATGGGGGCTTTGTCAGGGTTGGTTACGATCAGGGACTAGATGATGTGCGCCAGCTGCGCGATGAAAGCCGGCGTCTGATGGCGGCATTGCAAGCGCGCTATGCCACCGATACCGATATAGCCAGTCTGAAAATCAAACATAATAATGTGCTGGGCTATCATGTCGATGTGCGCGCCACACATGCTGATAAGCTGATGCAATCGGAGCTGTTCATTCATCGCCAGACCACCGCACAAACGGTGCGTTTCACCACCACCGAACTGGCCGAAATGGAACGCGATATGGCAGCGGCGGCAGGCAAGGCACTGGCCAAGGAATTAGAGATTTTCGAGGCGTTGACGTCGGCGGTTACTGACAGTGCCAGTGCGATTGGTGACGCGGCTACGGCGCTGGCCGAACTTGATGTGGCTGGTGGGGCGGCGGTGCTGGCACGCGACGCCCAATTTGTGCGCCCGACTATGCGTGATGCCGCGATTTTCGAAATTGATAAAGGACGCCATCCGGTTATCGAAATGATGCTGCCCGCACAAACGCCCTTTATTCCGAATGATTGCCAGCTTGCGGCTACAGTTGATGCCACAGATGATGATAAGGCGGCGATCTGGCTTTTAACGGGCCCAAATATGGCTGGTAAATCAACATTTTTGCGGCAGAATGCGCATATTATCATTCTGGCACAAGCTGGTTTGTTTGTGCCTGCGGATCGTGCCGTGATCGGCATTGTTGATCGTCTGTTTAGCCGGGTGGGGGCGTCGGATGATCTGGCCAAGGGACGCTCGACCTTTATGGTTGAAATGGTCGAAACGGCGGCCATTCTGAATCGCGCGACGCCACGATCATTTGTTATTCTGGATGAAATTGGCCGTGGAACAGCCACCTATGACGGGCTGGCGATTGCCTGGGCGACATTGGAACATCTGCATGATGTTAATCACTGCCGCACGCTGTTTGCGACGCATTATCATGAGCTGACGCATCTGCAACAGGCCAAGGCGCGGATGCTATGCCATTCGATGCAGGTGCGTGAATGGCAAGGTGATATTGTGTTTCTGCATCGCGTCATTGCTGGTGCTGCTGATCGTTCATACGGGGTGCATGTGGCACGGCTGGCGGGTCTGCCGCATAAGGTGCTGGGGCGTGCCGAACAGATTCTGGCCGAACTTGAAGCCGGCAAGCATGGCGCGGTCGATGTCGGACAAGTTGCCGATAATTTGCCATTATTTGACTATAAGTCTGATGATAAAGGCTATGGGGCACCAGCCGGTGCGGTGATGCCATCGGCGGTGCTGGAAGCGATTGATGCGATGTTACCTGATACGCTGACGCCGCGGGCAGCCATGAACCTGCTTTATGAGCTGAAAGCATTACGCGCCAAAGACATTACGCGCCAAGGATAGGGATGATCATAAGTGAGTGCCAAAATAAATATAAAGGACACAGATATAAGCGCACCAAAAGCGGCGACGGATAAGAACAGCAACAGGCGCGGGCTTTGGCATCGCTGGGTGATGCCGTTGGTATCGGTCATGGAAACGCATGAGGCACCGCTTGATATGGCCGAGATCGAAGCTGCCTGTGCAGCGTTTGGCGAAAGCAAATCTGCAAAACGACGCGCGGCGATGCTGGCTTTGTTACGTGACCGACTGGCGACAGCGCGGACACAACAAAAAGGCGAACTGACCGAAACCAAAGACGGGGTGATCTATGTTGGCTTGAATGCGTGGATGATTGATCAGCTATTGGAGATATTGCGACGTGAGGCGGTGCGTGCAACGGGCGGCAAGGCGCAAGGCGATATGGCGATTGTCGCTGTGGGTGGCTATGGACGCGGCGAGTTAGCCCCGCATTCGGATATCGATATTCTGTTTCTGGTGAAGAATAAGGTTACCGATAATCTAAAATCACGGATCGAATATATTTTGTATATGCTGTGGGATCTGGGGCTGAAGGTCGGGCATGCGACACGTGATGCGGCTGATTGTATCGACGCGGCCAGGCAAGATCAGACGATCCTGACCGGCTTGCTGGAAATGCGCCATGTTGCCGGTAATGAGGCTTTGTCAGCGCATCTGTCAACGATGTTCCGTGCGTATGTGGATAAAACAAAACCGTTGCAATTTGTCGAAGAAAAGCTAGCCGAACGCGATCTGCGGCATCAGCGTCTTGGTGATACGCGCTATGTTGTCGAACCCAATATCAAAGATGGCAAAGGCGGTCTGCGTGACCTGCACACATTATTATGGACGGTGAAATATGCCTATCGCGCCACATCGCTGATCAATATTGTCGATCAGGGTATTCTGCGCGCGAGCGAAGCCCGACGCTTTGCCGCGGCGCAGCGGTTTTTATGGACAGTGCGCTGTCATCTGCATCTTTATGCAGGGCGCCCCGAAGAACGGCTCGATTTCGAAGCGCAGATGGTGATCGCGCCGCTTATGGGCTTTGCCGATCGGGGTGGCTTGCGGGCGGTCGAACGTTTTATGAAACGCTATTATCTGGCCGCGCGTGATGTGGGCAATCTGACGCGCATTTTCTGTGCGGCGATGGAAACCGACTTTCGCAAGCGCAGGAAGTTTTTCCAGAATAGCTTTAGGGTATCGCGCAATATTGATGAGTTCCAGATCCAGGCTGGACGGATCAGCCTGTCGGAAGATGTGTTATTCCGTGATGCGCCATTGCGGATTTTGAAATTGTTCCAGCTGGCGCAGGAACATGACGCCGATATCCATCCACAGACATTGCACCGGATCACCAGAGCGATGCCATCAATCGATGCCGAAACACGCGCTGATCCTGCGGCGAACGCGCTGTTTCTGGATATTCTGACATCATCGACGAACCCTGAACGTATTTTGCGATTGATGAATGAAAGCGGCGTTATCGGACGGTTTTTGCCTGATTTTGGCCGTATCGTCGCGATGATGCAGTTCGATATGTATCATAGCTATACGGTCGATGAACATACGATCAAGGCGCTGGGGATCTTGCACCGGATCGAAACAGGCGGGCTGACCGGTGATGCGCCTGTTGCCAGTGAAGCGATGCCCGAAATCGGATCACGGCGGGCGCTATTTGTCGCGGTTCTGCTGCATGATATTGCCAAGGGACGCGGCGGCGATCATTCGATATTGGGGGCAGAAGTGGCGCATAAGGTCTGCCCGCGTCTGGGGCTGACACCTGCTGAAACGGAAACCGTTTCATGGCTGGTTCGCCATCATCTGCTGATGAGTAAGATCGCCTTTCGCTATGATCTGAATGATCCAAAAACAATTGAAGATTTTGCCGCGATTGTGCAATCGCCCGAACAATTACGTCTGTTGCTGATCTTGACGGTAGCCGATATTCGCGCGGTAGGCCCGACCATATGGAATGGCTGGAAAGCGGCGCTGATGCGCGATCTGTTCAGCCGCACCGATGCCGTGCTGAAAGGAGCTGATCCGACGGTAATCGCACAAGGCAATGCCGGTATGGCGCGCGCGCTGGCCTTTGAGAGGCTGGTCGGCCAGCCAGAAATAGATAAGACTGAAACAGATAAGACTGAAACAGGCCAGCCAGAAACAGGTATCAGGGCAACAGCCGCGATGAAATGGTCGGCGGCGGCGTTTGCACAACATGCGGATAATTTCCCATCCACCTATTGGACCGGATTTGACGTTGAAAGTCATTGCAAACATGCCACGCTATGCCAGCAATTCCGGACTCTGGAAAGGCCATTGCTGATTGATTTAAGCCCGGATCAAGCTAGGCGAGCCACTGAAATGACCGTTATCACTGTTGATGATCCGGGGCTGTTTTCGCGGATTGCCGGGGCGGTGGCGGCGGTTGGTGTGAATATTGCCAGTGCGCGGATTACCACTTGTAGTGACGGCACCGTGCTTGATGTGTTCTATCTGCAAACAATCGATAATCAGGTTGTCGATGAGGTTGCACTTTTGACCCGAATTCGTGATTTTGTAACCAAGGCGGCGGTTGGCAAGATGCGAATTGCCGATGCACTATCGGCGCGCTGGCAACAAACGCCTAAACGCATTCGCCGGTTTCCGGTGCCACCGCGCGTGCTGTTATCAAATAATATTAGCAAAACGCATAGTGTGATCGAAGTGAATGGTCGCGATTTCCCAGGGTTTCTGTATAAGATTACACGCTGTATGGTTGATCTTGGCTTGCAGATACAGTCGTCAAGCATTTCAACCTATGGCGAGCGTGTTGTCGATGTGTTCTATGTGAAAGATATTTTCGGTCTGCAAATTTTAAATGAAGCACGCCAGCATCATATCCGCAACGCGCTTTTGGCGGTTCTGCAAGCAAGTGATGAGACTGACGCCGATGAGATCCATAGCCGTGGCGGGGATGCGGCATGAGCCAGCATTCGCTATTGGGGGCGTTCCGG
Organism: Puniceispirillum sp. (SeqCode); assembly: GCF_965657105.1. Classification (NCBI taxonomy): domain Bacteria; kingdom Pseudomonadati; phylum Pseudomonadota; class Alphaproteobacteria; order Puniceispirillales (SeqCode); family Puniceispirillaceae (SeqCode); genus Puniceispirillum (SeqCode); species Puniceispirillum sp. (SeqCode). The sequence goes on along the minus strand of NZ_CBFHNB010000016.1, from coordinate 29,356 downwards.
CAGATTGGGTTGCTGACAGGAATGAGCCGGATTCTGGGCTTTGGCCGTGACGTGGCTTTTGCCACTTTTCTGGGGGCGGGACCGTTGGCGGATGCGTTTCTGGTCGCGCTGAAATTACCAAATATGTTTCGCCGGTTAAGCGCCGAAGGGGCGCTGACCAACGCTTTTGTGCCTAGTTTTTCAAAAATACGCGCGGCAGATGGCCATGACGCGGCGATGCGGCTGGCGGCAGAGGTTCAGATTGTGCTGACGCTTGTTTTGCTGGTGATTGTCGGGCTGGCCGAATTTTTTATGGTTGATCTGGTTGGCTTGCTGGCGCCGGGATTTGTAGCGACGCCGGAACGTTTCACCGCGGCGGTTGCGCTAGGCCGGGTCACAATGCCCTATCTGCCATTGATTTCACTGGTCGCGCTATGGTCAGCGATTGCTAATGCGCATGACCATTTTGCCGCGGGTGCGATCATGCCGGTATTTTTCAATCTATGTCTGATCGCTGGCGCAATGGCCTTGCCGGTGATGGCGGCAGGCGAGGTGGTGACATCCGCTATGCCGCTGGCGGTGGCATTGCTGGTGGCTGGTGTCATTCAGCTGGCTGTCATGTTCGCCATTTTGCGGCGATTTGGTGGCACGCCAGTCTGGATATGGCCGCGATTATCGGCGGCAGGGCGCACCATGTGGCGCAAATTCACGCCGGCAGCACTGGCAGCAACAGCGATGCAGGTGAATATGCTGGTCGATCTGATTTTGGCATCCTTGTTACCTGTCGGGGCGATCTCGTGGCTTTATTATGCTGACCGGATCGTGCAATTGCCATTGGGCATAATCGGCATCGCGCTTGGCACCGCATTATTACCAAAATTATCAAAGGCTGAAGCGGCGCAGGATCAAGCATCGGTTAATGCGATTTTGAATGACGGTATCGGGCTTGGTGGGTTTTTTGTGATTCCCGCGGTTACGGCGATGATCTGTATTGCCGAGCCGATCATTAGCGGGTTATTTGCCTATGGCGCCTTCAGCACCGCCGATGCGGTGGTTACGGCATTGGCATTACAAGCCTACGCGCTTGGTCTGCTTGGGTTTGTCGCCACAAGGTTATTCCAGCCTGCTTTTTACGCGGCAGGCCAACCGACAACGGTGCTGAAAGTGTCGTTATGTGCGGTGCTGGTCAATATTGCTGGATCATTGTTTTTGATGCGCATCTTCGGGCATGTCGGGCTAGCGATTGCGACATCGTTTTCCGGCATTATGGCCGCGCTGATTCTGGGTATATTGCTGGTGCGTAGTGGTAAGCTGGTGCAGATGCCGTTTGCTTTGCTGGGCAGGCTTTGTCTGGCTTCGGCCTTTATGGCGGCCAGTTTGCTTGGCACCCGACAGGTGATGCCTGATTTGCCCAATGCGTTGGTGCTTGTCTTGCTGGTGGGTGTGGGCGCGGTGATTTACATAGCCGCTTCGGTGGTTTTAAAAACAATTCCCGACGGTATTTTGCGACGAACAACGTCGCGTGGGGCTTGACCATCTAGCGCCTAGCAGGGATAACCAGATACTTGTTATCCGGGGCGTTATCCGGGCGATCTATAAAGGAACCAAACATGACTGAGTCAGCGAACCGTATCTTCTCGGGTATTCAGCCGACTGGCAATCTGCATCTTGGCAATTATCTTGGTGCGATCCGCAATTGGGTGACATTGCAGGATGATTTTGAATCGATCTATTGCGTTGTTGATCTGCATGCAGTTACGGTGCCGCAAGATCCAGCTCAATTACGTAATAGCACGCGCGAAGTGACAGCCAGTCTGATCGCGTCGGGGATTTCGCCAGAACGGTCAATTCTGTTTAATCAGTCGCGTGTGCCGCAACATGCCCAGCTGGCCTGGATTTTTAATTGCGTGGCGCGGCTTGGCTGGCTGAACCGCATGACGCAGTTCAAGGAAAAAGCCGGCAAGAACCGCGAACAAGCCTCGGTCGGTCTCTATTCATACCCGATTTTAATGGCCGCAGATATTCTGACATATAAAGCCACGCATGTGCCGGTAGGCGAAGACCAGAAACAGCATCTTGAACTGACCCGCGATATCGCTCAAGCCTTTAACAGCCATTATGAGGTTGACTGTTTTCCGCTGCCCGAACCACAGATTTTTGGCAGCGCAACACGGGTGATGAGTTTGCGCGATGGCAGTAGCAAAATGAGCAAGTCTGACATGTCCGAATTATCCCGGATTAATCTGACCGATGATAATGATACGATCGCGGCAAAAATCCGCAAAGCCAAAACTGATGCCGATGCTTTGCCATCGGAAGCTGCTGGGCTGGCCGGTCGCCCCGAAGCCGAAAATCTGGTTGGTATTTATGCGGCGATGGCCAATATGACCGTTGATGATGTTCTGCGCGAATTTGGCGGGCGTGGATTTGGTGATTTCAAGCCCGCCTTGGCCGCCTTGGCTGTGGATCAGCTGGCACCGATTGGTGCCCGTATGCGCGAGTTGCTGGAAAATCCGGATGAGTTGGATGCGATTCTTGATGATGGTGCGGTGCGCGCCGAAGCGATCGCACGGCCTATTCTGGCCGATGTGCATGAGATTGTCGGGTTTCTGGGTATGCCAGTGAAATAGGGCCAGTGAAATAGGGCCAGTGAAATAGGGCCGGTGAAATAGGGCCGGTGAAATAGGGCCGGTGAAATAGCTTTAGAGAATTGCGTGTCTGACTGGTGCTGGTCAAATATAGCCAAACCAACCAACAAATTAACAATAAGGCAAACCTTGCCATAAAACTGACAGATTACCATCTATATGCTATATTAAGTTTATCATGATGTCCGGCGTCTTGGCTGGCTACTGATAAAGAGCGCGAATATATGCGTTTTGGGGCGTTAGGCCTGAATATGCCGGCTTTTCAATTAGGGAATTAATGGATGTTTATACAAACACAAGATACGCCTAATCCAGCGACGCTGAAATTTATCCCCGGGGTGCCGGTGCTGGAACAAGGCACGGCAGATTTTCCGGCGGCTGACAGTGCCGGATCATCACCAATGGCGCGCCGCCTGTTTCAGGTTGATGGTGTTGCCGGGGTGTTTCTGGGTGGTGATTTTATCGCCGTTACCAAAGTTGACGACATGGACTGGTTTGCGCTGAAACCGTCAATTCTGGCTGGCATTATGGAGCATTTTGCATCAGGCCTGCCAGTGATCGAAGATAATGCTGGTAATGTGACCGAAGCCAATACAGATGATGAAGATGATGATGATACCGTCAAGCAGATCAAGCATCTGCTAGATACGCGGGTGCGCCCTGCCGTGGCGATGGATGGTGGCGATATTGTGTTTCAGGCATTTGATGATGGCGTGGTGACATTACAGATGCGTGGCGCTTGTCAGGGATGTCCTAGCTCAACAGCGACGCTGAAAATGGGTATTGAGAATATGCTTAAGCACTATATTCCCCAGGTTCGGGAAGTTCGTGCCGCTGATTTTTAAATTTGCGTTTTAGTTTCAGGTAGTATTTTGACAGACCGACTGAATTTGCTTTTGCATGACAAAAACATTGTCAGACTGACACTGGTGCTGATGGCGGTCATCATTCTCGTGCCGGGCGTGTTTAAAGTCGCCCCACCCCAATGGTTGCATGCGCCAAGCCCCATGGTGGCTATGATCGAAAGCGATAGTGGGATAGGCACAGATATGTCCGTAGCCGCATCCCCAACGCCAGAGACAGATAAAGATGCCAAGCCAGATGTGGATATGGTGACGCGTGCCGATACGGATATCGCGAGCAGCATGCCGGTAACATCAACAAATCAGCAACAAGATTCTGTTACGCCGAAAGTGCCAGAAATAGGGGGGCTAGCGCAGGTGCAAACCCCGCGTGAGTCGATTATAGAAGCACTGAAAACGACGAAAGCCCGCAATCAAGAGGCACCAGCAGCAAAAGTACCACCGATAGCTGTCGCACGTAACTTTGTGCGGGTGATACCTGCGTCGCATGCCGGGCTGGCCACAACCGAGCAAAAAGAAAATTTCATCAACATGGTTCTGCCGCTGATTCTGGCGTCGAATGAAGAGATTAAGCAACGACGCGCGGCGATTCGGCGCGCCTATGACAGACAAGATGCGGTTACGCTGGGTAAATGGGCGACGCTCTATAAATTACCCATAGACAATGTTGCCACACAGGACTTTTTGAATGAGCTGTTAGCACGTGCCGATGTGATTCCGGTACCGCTGGCATTGGCCCAGGCGGCGATAGAATCAGGCTGGGGCACATCGCGCTTTGCCCGCCAAGGCAACGCGCTGTTCGGACAATGGGCCTGGCAGGAAGATGACGGCATCAAACCATTGAATGCCAGCAACAAGAATGCGGTTGTGCGGAGCTTTCCCAATCTGCTGGGATCAGTGCGTGCCTATATGCATAATCTGAACACGCATCAAGCCTATCAGAGTTTGCGTGATAGCCGTAAAAGGCATGCTGGAATGCCGGATGAAGACAAAGCCAATATTCTTGTCGGGCACCTACATAATTATGCCGAAATAGGCACCAAATATGTCAAGGATTTGAAAATTGTCATGCGCAAAAACAAACTGCGCACGTACGCAAACGCTTATCTGTCGTAGGATAGTAGGTATATAGCCGCGATCATCTTACGGCTTTCGCGATGCTACAGCCGGATGATGCCCTTAATAATCCGCGATCATCTTTCGGCTATCACTGCGTTCCAGCCGGATGATGCTAGTCAATCATATGGCCGGTGCGGGTTTTCTTGGTCTTGAGATAATGGGCATTAAACGGATTTTCATCTATATGCAAGGACACGCGTTCGCTGATCTCAAACCCATGCGCTTCTAACTGGGCGATCTTGTCAGGATTGTTGGTAATCAAACGCATTTTGCCGATACCAAGCGCCTGCAGGATATTGGCAGCTGGCAGAAAACTGCGCTCATCAGTATCAAAGCCAAGCATATGATTGGCGTCAACCGTGTCCAGACCACCATCCTGAAGCGCATAAGCGCGCATTTTATTCAACATGCCGATGTCGCGGCCTTCTTGTGCCAGATAGACCAAGATACCGTTGCCTTCACGCGACATAAGTCCAAGGGCGGCCTTGAGCTGATCGCCGCAGTCACATTTCAAACTGCCTAGCACATCTCCAGTAACGCATTGCGAATGAAGCCGCACAAGCGGCGCCTTATCCGCGTTGGTGGTGTCACCAAGCGGGTCGCCAATAAGAACGGCAAAATGCTCTTCGCCCCCGGCGGCGGCACGGAACATGATAATTTCGGCATCTTCGGCTAGCGCCAGCGGCACCTTTGCCCGGGTGGTTTCGCGCAAGGATGTGGCGGCATCTTCGTTATAGTGATCGACATCACGGGATTCGATAATGAGCAGATTATTTTCAAGTGCCCAGCGATCCTGTAGGGCAATATCACGAAAGCGCAAGCGTGCCATAAACGCCGCTGGTATCAGCTTGGCAACACGCAATAGACGGGTGGTATTATCGGCCAGCGAACCGGCTTTTTCCGGAATAATCGTATAGCTAGACTGTGTGTCATCGGCCTTTGGCTGACCCAACGCCATTTCAAAAGCGCGCGCGGCAGAATGCGCGGCACTTGATAAGGTTGCACAAGGTTTGTTTTGTCCTATAGTATGACCAAGGCTAGACATACGGTTTGACGTCAATACAAGTAAAGTGCCCGAACCAGCTAGGGTTTTGAGTTCGACAATGTCATTATCATGTGCGATCTCGACAGCTTTGAAAATCGCGGCCTCACCCGAAGGAAGCCGCACAACCACTGCCCCACCACGCCGTAATTCGGCACAGGCACGGTCAACCTTTAAATAAGTGCGATTGATATTAAACGACGACATATTCAAGATCCGCTAGCTAAATGTTTGGCCAAAAGGTTTATCGGGGTAGAATGTTAACAATATCATAATGTCGTTTATTGGGTTGAAGATAAAAATGCAAGATTTGTCCTCAGAAAACAACACTTTCGAAAATAACCAGATACGCCTGTTTGTTGTTGATGACGACGATTTATTACGCACGACGTTAAAAGATCAACTCAATGCCGAAGGCTATAGTCAAGTTACCACCATTGCCGGTGTTACCGAATTATTCAAGATACTGCCTGAAGGTGAACCTGACATTATGCTTCTTGATGTGCAGATGCCAGACGGAAATGGCGTTGAGGTATGCCGTCATCTGCGCCGTAATGGATTTACCAAGCCGATTTTGATGCTGACAGGCAAGGATGCCGAAGAAGATATCATTCTGGGGCTGGAAGCTGGTGCCAATGATTATATCTCCAAACCCATGCGGATGGGCGAATTGCTGGCGCGGATCAAATCGCATCTGCAACAGCATCGTGCCTCGGACAGTGTCCGGTTCCAGCTTGGCTCGCTTAGCTTTATACCCGCGACAAAAATGCTACAGCATGAAGACAGTGGCCAGAAACAGCTATTGACCGAAAAGGAAGCGGTGATTCTGAAATTCTTTATCCGCGCCGCGCCCGAAATTGTATCCAAAGATGAATTGTTAAAAGATGTCTGGGGCTTTCGAAGCGGCGTCAGCACGCATACGGTCGAGACGCATATTTATCGCCTGCGCCAGAAAATCGCCAGGGTCACGTCGGAACAGATTATCCGTACCACCGGCAAGGGCTATTGCCTGTCGAACGGGATTCACGATTAGACGGTGAACGGGCTTATGTTTTTAAGATGAGTGGTGAAATATAGTGCGTATATGTTTGGCATATACGTTTGGCATATACGTTTGGCTGGGGCGGTAGGATTCGAACCTACGGTACACGATACCAAAAACCGATGCCTTACCACTTGGCCACGCCCCAACAACAAACGTCCGGCAATCTAACCAGCAACTTTGTCGCAATCAAGCCTGTTATTTCATATCTTTGCTAATTCTTTACTTTATAGATGCGGTAAAAGGGAAAATTATCGTCAATCAGGCTAAAATAGTCTGGATCTGCCGTCCCCAGATAAAAAAGCTGGTTAAAACTGCTATGATAAAGGCGCGGATGTATGATCTGCGTCTGGATCGTCATATCGCCCAGATCATGTGCCTGCATCACCAGCCCCTGCGGGTGGGCATAGTCCCGACGCGCAATGATTTTACCGCCGCGTGTTTCGATCATATGGCGCATAAGCGGGCTTTTGTTAATTGTCCCTCTGGCCAGATCAAACTGGCGCCCCGCACAAATAAGATAGGGGGACGCATTATCCGCGTTACAACGGATGTTCTGATAGGCAAGCGTATTGTCGCCAGGGCGTATATTGATCGGTTTGCCATTTTCGGCATCCCACATGCCAAGCTGGCTGATAGCGCCCATCCAAGGCACCATCTGATGCGTCAACACCAGATAGATGTCGGTGTTGCTGGCACCGGTGAAAGCTGCGAAGCGGGCTTCAAGCGCGCCTTTTTTTGTGCTGTTTGTCTGTAGGCCAGCCAGACCATCCGTGGCCAGAAATGATAGGATCGCGGCGGTTTCGGCCTGACTATCGGCGGTTAGCGCGCGCGCGACATAATGCGTAACCGGTGATGTCTGAATGCCGCCATCATGCAGGCTGGGCATATCGCTGAGGAAGGTGGCCATATAGCCATAATCCCACCAGCTGGCAATCACCGCCGGTTTTGAGTCTGGACGTGACGCTATGCGGTTGCTTAGCTGATTGAATCCGGTCAGCACCTCGTGGCTAAAGGATGGGGCGGGCAGATAGGGTTTGGTGAGCGGATTATAAGCATTTAGATAGACAAGGACGGTTACGATCAGGGCGCTGACCGGCATCACCATAGCGGCGATGCGTGTCACATAAGATGGTGTTTGCACGGCGGGGCTGGCGGTATCATATCGGGCCATCAGCCAGCCTGTGAAACAGCGAAGCAGGGCAAAAATACCCCAGGCCACGCCAAACCAGACAAGCGGGGCGGCAAAAAACACCACCCGATTGCCAAACATAAAATTGAGCAAACCAAGCCCCAGAATGGGCAGCACGGCAAGGCCAATCACCGGATTGAAGATCACCCAGATCAGCAGGCTGATGATGCCAAAGGCACCGATCACCGGATCATAGGTGATACTGCGCAACAGATCGATAAAGGGAATCACGTTCAGTTCAGTGATGGTCTGAAAGGTGTTAGGAAATATCAGTGCGCCAAATTCCAGATTAAGATCGGTGAACATATCTAGCGCAACACCGCCCATATTGGTAAAAGTGCCAGACAGCAGAATGAAAATCGCTGCTTGTGCGCCTGTGCGTTTAAGATCGCGATGCGTCATCAGGCTGACCCAGACAAGTACGCCCAGAAAGAACCAGCTGAAAATATCTTTGCTATACCACCAGCTGAAAAGCCAGTTCAGGGCACCAGCGCATAGGCTGGTCAATATCGCGGCGCGCCAGCCCCTGACCCGCCCCGCCAGCAGTGCCAAAGCGGTGACGCCGTAAAAGAAAGCCAGATTGAGCTGATCGGTATCAATGCGGCCAACGGCGCTGCGCGATAGATAGCTAAAGGATAGCCCGCCACCAAGTGCGGCGATGGCCCCTTCCCACCAAAAACCAGCAATGCCAAAGGCACAGATAATCGCCAATGCCGTGATCATCGCGGTTATGGGTAGCATCGCATGGGCGGTGTCCATCAAAGCCTTGTTGGACGCATCTGGCGCAAAATAGGCAATCAAAATTGGCAGCAGCTGCTCTGTGGTCAGGCGTTTATCTGGATTTGCCTGATAGTCATGATTATTTGGAAATAGACGTTTCTGGTGAAACGCATCACTGGTTTTGTCGGTTTTTATGGCTTTGGCTGTGGCCAGAAAAAACCCAGCATCGGTGGTTGAAACCGACGGCATATCAGCAACAAAATATCTATCCGGTTCGGCCTGCCACTTGGCAAACTGCCAGCTTCGCATATGGCCATTGGCAGCAATAGCGATCACCGCCATGATAAGGGCAAGACAGATATAAAGATGGGATCTGGAGGGTTGCAACCATGACGGGGTGAAATGGGTCTGGTGAAAATCCCTGCAATGCCGATCCAAGGCGGTAAATTTTTCTGTGAAAGACATATTGTTTCCGGATCTCATCGCCCAAATATCAAATTAGAGCTATTTAATCTAACGGGTCAATGCAGGCGATCAAAAAAGACCGCCAGACTGATAATCATATCATATAATATGTGTTGCCTCAGCCCAGATGCCCGATTTGCGTAGGGTGTCGCAGGCATGCTGGCATGCTGGCTGGCTGTCAAACAGGGCAAAGCAGCTGGCCCCACTACCCGACATGGCGGCGATCTGACAACCATGCTGTTGCCGCAATAGGCTAAGCAGACTGGCAATTTCGGGTACCAGCGTACAGGCGGTGGCTTCCAGATCATTACCCAGCCGCGCTAAGCCCGATATATCAAGCGCGCCAATATCGCCTGCAGCCCCCTGACCAGCGCTTTGCAGATGCGCAAAGACATCTTTGGTCGCCAGCGGGATCAAGGGGTTAGCCAGCAGAATAAAGGGAGGCGCGTCAGAGGCAGATGATATATCAAGCATGGGAGATAGCGGGGTGATCTGATCGCCTATGCCCGTCATGCGTAATGTATGTGCGCGCAGGCAGGCGGGCACATCGGCACCAAGGTGGGTGGCAAGCGCATGAAGCGTTTCAGGGGTAACAGCTTTATCAGCATGGGCGTTTAGCGCGCGTAACATGGCGGCCGCATCAGCCGAGCCGCCGCCAAGCCCAGCCCCAACGGGTATGCGTTTTTCAAGCGTAATGGCCACTGGTGGTATGACGCCGCCCGCATCGCGAAAGGCGGCTAGTGCCTGCATACATAGATTTGGTGCGGTGGCGCTATTCGTTATGGCGCTATTCGTTATGGGGTAGGTAGAAATGTTGCTGTCAGTAATGTTGGTTAGGGCGGCGGCAAAGCTGCCAGTGACGGTCAGGCTATCAGTGATGGCCGGAGTGAGGCTGATCTGGTCGCCAAAAGCGGTAAAGATGACAGCTGAGTCAAGCAGATGATAGCCGTCATCTCGGCGTCCACAAATGCGCAGATATAGATTGACCTTGGCAGGTGCCATTTCGGTGATGCTGGTGCCAGTCATTTTGCCAGTCATTTTGTTGCCTTGGGGTTTATGTGCTGGGCTAGAGGGTTGCTTAGATAAGATGATAGAGACGACACAGAGCCTTATGGGTGTGTGCCGGTTTATGGATCCAGCCCGTCAGACAGTTTGGTGCGAATAGTATCGGACAAAACCGGATCGTCACTTTGTTCGATGGCGAAATCCCACATATGGCGCGCTTCGGCATAGCGATCAAGACGCCAATAAACATCGCCCAGATGATCGAAAATTACCGGATCGGCAGGCTCAAGCGTGGTGGCTTTTTCAAGCAGTTCGACAGCGACGGTATAATTGCCAAGCTTATAATGTACCCAGCCAAGTGAATCGACAAAATAGCCACTTTCGGGGCGAAGCTCGACCGCTTTTTCAATCAGCGTGATCGCTTCGGATAGGTTACGTCCCTCATCCGCCCACCAATAGCCAAGATAATTGAGCGTGAAGGCATCATTCGGGTTGATTTCAAGTGCCGCCAGAAACCGTTCTTCGGCTTTGTCATCAATGCCAAGCTGTTCGTAGGTGATAGCAAGATTACGATCAAGTGTGGGCGATTCAAAACCATATGATTCAGCCCGAAGATAGGCATCCCGACTGGCCGCATAATTGCCGTTGCGACGCAGAATATCAGCATGTTCCTTATGCAGAAACCCATTATCAGGATGTCGTGCCAGATGGGCACGAAGAATCGATAATGCCGTCTCAAAATCATTTTGTGCGACCAGCATATCCAGCTTCATCAGCATGGTAGGCTGTGCCCATAAGCCATCTGCATCAATATTGGCAAGCGCGGCCATGGCCGATGTATCAAGTCTAAGCAAAGAGAGGGTCTGTGCCAGCGAGAAGTGAATCGCATCGAGTCCAGGGGCTATATAAATGGCAAAGCGCAAACGTGCGCCGATCGTCTGTGGCTGTCCGTCACCAGCATTGCTGGCGGTCTGCAAAACACCATTGGCGATGTTCTGGGCAATCGTTGGTGGTTGATCGGCCTGCGTGGCAAGATGTTGGCGGGTTGTTTGCAGATCAAAGGCACGCGGCAGTTTTTGATCCAGCATCGCATCAGCCATGTCGCGGGCATCAAGTCGATAAAGCAAGCCAGCTAGATCAAGCATCATGGCCGATGATGGTATCGGTTCATCAATCAGCAATTGCGCCTTGAGCAAAGCATCATCTTTATGGCCTAGCGCTTCAAACATCAGCGCATGATGAAGCTGGTGATAGAAAGGCAGGCCGTCTTCGGCATCGACCAAAGATAAGGCGCTATCGGTAAGATGGGTGATGCCCGCATCACCGCGACCAGTGGCGATCATAGCCCAGGATTTTATAACGCCAGCAAATTGGCGTGACGGGATATTTTCAGCAACATTATCAACCAGCACCATAACCGCATCCCAATCACCAGCTCGTATCGCCATGGCAATGCTTGGCTCATAGCTCAAGGATGTCATGATATTCAGTCTTTCGAGCTGGCGACCGATGCTGGCTGCGCGTTCGATATGGCCAAGATAATATTGTGACATGAAATTACGTTGCAGAAATTCGATGTTATCTGGTTCGGCTTCAAGCGAGCGCATATAGAAATGGGCCGAATCTTCGATCTTGCTCATATAGAGCGCTTGGCGCGCGGCCAAATAATGCGCTGCCGCCGATTGTGGGTTATAGGGTTCGGATCGCTGTGCGGGCGTGGGCGCTGAGATGTCAATATTGTTTGTGGCAAATGGTGGTGATGAGGTACCACCACAACCAGATACGAAAAGGGCAAGCAAAGCCAGTGTCGCCAGCGTTTTGATTTGGCGTGGCTTTAGGCGATCAGGCGGCGCGCAGACCTGAAATTTGTCATTTTGTTTTATGTTGGGCATCTGTTCCATAATGGGCTATCCAAATCTAACCATATCAACCCACGAAACTGCCTATATATCCGGCTTACATATTCGGATAATTAGGTCCGCCGCCACCTTCTGGCGTTACCCAGACAATATTTTGTGATGGATCTTTAATATCACATGTTTTGCAATGAACACAATTTTGCGCGTTAATCTGTAAATGCGGATCATCACCGTTATCGCCTTGAACGATCTCATAGACCCCTGCCGGACAATAGCGCTGTTCGGGCGCATCATATAGGGCAAGGTTGTGTGTGATCGGGATCGAGGCATCCTTTAGCGTCAGATGAGCAGGCTGGTTTTCTTCGTGATTTGTACCTGACAGAAAGACTGATGAATTACGGTCAAAGCTGACTATTCCATCGGGTTTTGGATATTCTATCTTGGGCGCGTCTGCCGCCTTGCGAAGTTGTGTATGATCGGCATGATGCCGTAAGGTCCATGGTGCTTTGCCGAATAGCACATAGGTATCAAGGGCGGCATGGGCCAGCCCAAGCCATAGGCCTTTGGCAAAGCCAGGGCGGATATTGCGGACTTTATAAAGTTCTTTCCATAGCCATGATGCGGCCAGCTTGTCGGCATAGCTGGCGGGTTCATGCCCCGCATCGAAATTGTCGAGCGCTTCGAAGATAGCTTCGGCGGCGACCATGCCAGACTTCATCGCGGTGTGTGTGCCCTTGATTTTGGGGACGTTCAGAAAGCCAGCTGTGCAACCCACCATGCAACCGCCCGGGAAGGTCAGTTTTGGTATTGACTGAAAACCGCCTTCATTCAGGGCGCGGGCACCATAGGAAACACGTCGGCCGCCTTCGAATACATCGCGCACCGCAGGATGCGTTTTGAAACGCTGAAATTCTTCGAATGGTGACAGGTGCGGGTTCGAATAATCAAGCCCGACAACATAGCCAACAGCAACCTGATTACCATTCAGATGATATAGGAAAGATCCCCCATAGGTGTCGGTGGCAAGCGGCCAGCCAATCGAATGCCAAGCCAGCCCCGGTTTGGCCTTGGCAGGATCAATATCCCATAATTCCTTGATTCCGATCGCATAGGTTTGTGGGTCTTTACCTTCACGCAGGTCAAATGTTTCAAACAGGTTTTTGGTCAGATGGCCGCGGCAGCCTTCGGCAAAAATAGTCTGTTTGCCGATAAGCTCCATTCCGCGCATGTAATTGTCTGTCGGTTCGCCATCTTTGCCAATGCCCATATCGCCGGTCGCAACACCGCGCACCGCGCCATTCGCGTCATATAGAATTTCGGCGGCTGGAAACCCCGGATAGATTTCAACACCAAGCGCTTCGGCCTGTTCGCCAAGCCAGCGACAGAAATTGCCTAGCGAGATGATATAATTACCATGGTTGTTCATGCTGGGTGGGGTCGGCATGCGGATGGATTTGGTTTCGGTCAGGAACATGAATCTATCTGATGTGACCGGCGTATCAAGCGGCGCATTTTTGTCTTTCCAATCAGGAATCAATTCATTCAACGCGCGTGGTTCTAGCACCGCGCCGGACAGGATATGCGCCCCCACTTCACTGCCCTTTTCGATCAGACATACCTCAAGGTCGCGTCCAGCGTCATTGGCAAGCTGTTTGAGGCGAATTGCCGCTGATAGGCCAGAGGGGCCACCCCCAACAATAACAACGTCAAATTCCATAGTTTCGCGTTCCATAGTCCCATACCCTTTCATCAGCACGCCTAGCCGACGGCACATTATTTGGTTGGTTTAATACCTATCCTGATCGATTCCGAACAGTATTATTATTAACCATCCTTAGATATATAAGCTATCCTTACATATATTAGTCATCCTTAAGGGCAAAACCAATATGAAGTCAAAATCAACATTGCATATATAGCCTATAATTACGTTCGGTGCCTTAAAACTCTATTTGGGGAAACCCTAATTGAGGATGCCCGCATCAGAAAAACCCCGCATCAGAAACCCCCGTCGCGCGTGCCAACTAGCAGATTGTTAACTGGCAGATTGCTAACTGGCGAAACAAGTGCGAAAATGATAATGATCAGTTTATAGTGTCCGAAACAAGCGCTATTCGGTCAATATTCGGCCAAAATGCGACCATTCAATGTGCATAGGTCATTCGTGATGGTTATTTGTGAGGGACTTTGTGGGAGACTTTTGATGTCGGATCAGCCGGCGACAATTCAACAGCTTATCACCCAGCTTGCATGGCAGGTCGAAATGGGCGTTGATGAGGCGTTTCTGGGCGCAGAAGCGCTTGCCATGCCAAAGGTCAAGCTGGATAAATATCTGCCATCGTCAGGTGCGGCGACACCGGTAGAAGTGGCGGCATCGGCAGCCATTGCCACAATTTCAGATGTCAGCACACCCCCTTCGGCTAGCGTTATGTCGGCACCCAAAACCGCCACGCTTAGCGGCACCATGTCACCACCGATGGCATCGCCGGATGCGCCCGATCTGGCGGCAATTGGGTCATTGGCCGAACTGAAAGCGGGCTTGCTGGCCTTTGAAGGATGCGCGCTCAAACATACTGCTAGTAATCTGGTCTTTGCGGATGGCAATCCGGGGGCACGGCTGATGATTATTGGCGAAGCACCTGGGCGCGATGAGGATATGGTCGGCTTGCCTTTTGTCGGCGTGTCAGGTCAGCTACTTGATAAGATGCTGGCTTCGATCGGTCTTGACCGGTCGCATGTCTATATCGCCAATCTGCTACCGTGGCGCCCTCCAGGCAACCGGACACCCACTGCGGAAGAAACTGCGATGATGTTGCCATGGTTACGGCGGCATGTGCAGCTTGCCAACCCTGATTATGTTCTGATTCTGGGTGGATCAGCGGCCAAAGCCGTGCTTGATACCAAGGACGGCATTCTGAAATTACGTGGCCGTTGGCAGGATGTCGATTTTGGTGACACGATCATGCGGCCCACATTGGCCAGTCTGCATCCGGCCTATTTGCTGCGATCACCAGCGCAAAAGCGGCTTTCATTTGCCGATATACTGGCAGTCAATTCCCGATTATCATCTTCATCATTATCCCCATCTCCTAGCGATTAACAGGTAACTGATTTCATGAACGCCTTTTTCAAAACCCGCATTCTGTGTCACTTAACGAGCCTGAACCGCACCTGCCTGTATCATGTCAGCCGCCGCCTTATTCTTTTTGTGGCTTTGACTGTTATGGGAAGCCAAAGCGTGACGGCGACACAATTGCCAACACCGCTATCAGATTTTGATGTGGCGCTTTATGAACGGCTGTTTTCATTACAGCAGGCAGGCAAGATGAAGCAGGCAACACGCGAAATGGGGCGGCTTCGCGACCCGATATTGATGGGGCATCTGTTATCGCAACGCTATCTGCATCCGACAGCGTGGCGATCAACCTATAGCGAGCTGGCAAGCTGGCTTCGGCAATATAATGACCATCCTGATGCCAGCCGGATTTACTGGCTAGCCAAACGCCGTAAGGGCAAGTCGCAAAAGGCACCAAACGAACCCAAATCAGGCTATCTGAATGGCTATGGTCAGGCTGGAAGCTATGGCTATCGTCCGATGATTCCGATGACCACCACGGCGCGGGCGTCAATTTCGACAACGCGTAATATTGCGCGCAAAGTGCGCCGATCAATCCGTAGTGGCTGGCCTACAGGCGCGGTCAATATCCTCAATAGCAAGGCCAATAAACGCTATCTGACGAAACAGGAAGAAGCCCAGCTTCGCGGTGAAGTGGCGCATGCCTATTTTATTTTTGGCTATGATGACAAAGCCATTCGGCAAGCCCGCTATGCGATTGGCGTTGGCCGCGAAAGCGCGACTATGGCCTATTGGGCGGCTGGTCTGGCGTCATGGCGAAGCGGTCATTATGATGATGCCGGTTTGTTTTTCCGTGCCCTTGCCGGGTTTGAAAAGGTCTCACCCGGGCTTCGTAGCAGTGCCGCATTCTGGGCACATCGGGTGGATATGCGGCAGGGACGATTCCAGAATGCGACGCAATATTTGGAAATTGCCGCCCGCGAACTGGATAGTTTCTATGGTGTGATTGCCCGCATGGCGTTGGGCCAAAGCATGGATATTTCCTTTGATCTGCCGCCGGAACATCCCGCGTTCATGCCATGGCTGACAAGCCAAAAAGGCGGCCAGCGGGTGCTGGCATTGCTGCAAGTCGGACGGCCACATGATGCGGCGCGAGAATTGCGCTATTTATGGATGGATATGCCCGATCAGTTCAAGCCAAGCGTGATGCGCTTTGCCGCTTTGCATAATATGCCCGGCCTGTCTTTCCGTGTTGGTGAAATTATCCGCAAGAATGGGGGCAAAAGCTGGTATGGGGCACTGTATCCGCATCCAGAATTTGCCGATATCGACTTTACCGTCGATGAAGCGCTGGTCTGGGCGGTGTCGCGGCAGGAATCAGGCTTTAACCCGCGTGCCAAAAGCAGTGCCAAGGCATCGGGTCTGATGCAGCTCATGCCCCGCACGGCGGCGTTCATTGCGCGTGATCGCGGCTATCGTGACCGCAAACGCAGTGAGCTTTTATTGCCAGAAGTCAATCTGGCGCTGGGGCAGAAATATATCCGGCATCTGCTGGATGAACGGATTATCGATAATTCGCTCGTGCGTTTGCTGGCGGCCTATAATGGCGGGCCAGGCAATCTGAATAAATGGCTTCGAGACGTCGATCATCAGGATGATATTTTTCTATTAGTTGAATCGATGCCGGCGCGTGAAACCCGCTATTATGTGAAAAATGTGGTGTCTAATCTGGCGATCTATCGGGCCCGCTTTGGCGAGGATGCACCCGAATTATTGTCGCTGGCTGTCGGTGATAAGGGCACCTATGTTCCCTTTGCCAAAACCGTGCAGGTGGCCGAATGATTATAATTGGTAATGATATCGTTTGCTTATGGGACGCACGACCGGATATGAGGAAAAGATATGACCGGAGATAATAAGCGTATCGATGATACGGTGCCGTTTGTGGCGGTCAATATCGCGATTCTGACAGTTTCGGACTCGCGGAGTCTTGCCAATGATAAATCGGGTGATTTGCTGGCCGCTCGCGTGCAAGGCGATGGTCATCATCTGGCGGATCGCGCCCTTGTGACCGATGATTTTGCGGCGATTACCAGCCAGCTGACACAATGGATTGCGGCACCAGATATTGATGTGGTGATTTCAACAGGCGGTACAGGCCTGACCGGACGCGATGGCACACCAGAAGCGTTTCGCGCGGTCTTTGACAAGGAAATCGAAGGCTTTGGCGAGATTTTCCGGTTGGTCTCTTTTGACAAGATTGGCACATCGACGATTCAATCACGCGCGGTTGGCGGCGTGGCTAAAGGCACATATCTGTTTGCCTTGCCGGGATCATCATCAGCTTGCCGCGATGGCTGGGACGAGATTTTACGCTATCAGCTCGATATCAGGCATAAGCCATGCAATTTTGTCGAGATCATGCCGCGTTTGTGTGAGGCGGTCGATCAAAGGCGGGCCTAATGCCGCCCCGTTCAGCAAGTCCCCGTTCAGCAAGCCCCCGTTTGGCACGTTCACGCCCAGATTTGTCGCGTGAAACCGATTGTCAGGGGCTGGTGATCGGCATTGATGAGGCGGGGCGAGGCCCGTGGGCAGGTCCGGTGACGGTGGCGGCGGTCTGGCTTGATCCAGCGAGCTATGGGGATATACCTGCCGAACTGGATGATTCCAAAAAGCTCAAACCGGCCATGCGCACGGCACTTTATAAAGCGCTGACCATGAATACACATATATATAGCGTTATATCGGTACCGCCTGCGGCGATCGATGCCGGAAATATTCTTCAGGTCACATTACAAGCGATGCATGATTGTGCAGAGGATGTGGCACGCCAGCTTGCCCAAGCAGGGCATAGATCACCCGTTCATATGCTGGTTGATGGGTCAATCATGCCGCCAATACCCACAGCATCAGCCAGCGGTAGCGTGATAACAGGCGAAGCGGTGATCGGCGGCGACGGGCTTTCATTATCGATTGCCGCGGCATCGATTATCGCCAAACATACGCGCGATGGCATCATGACCGCACTTGATGCCGCCTATCCGGGCTATGGCTGGGCGACAAATATGGGCTATGGCACAAAGACGCATCAAGCCGGACTAGCCAGGCTGGGGGTAACACCAGAGCACCGGAAAAGCTATAAACCGGTCAAACGCATTCTGGATGGGCAGGCCGACTGAAAGCTTTGGCTTTGACGCCGTTTCAGGCAGATATAGACCCGACACAGCCGCCCATTTTCGCTAAAACAGCATTGTGAGCTGTTTTCAATTGCGCGCGCACCACTAGATACAAGGTCTGTGCGCAGATAAGCCACAATATATAGTTATGACTTTAAGAAACTTTCTTAAGCTGTTGACTTATATTGATTCTGTGATTCTTTTAGACAGTGAAAGCCGCCTAAATGGCGCGGAAAATGCAGTTGAATCGTAATGTGGTCACGGTTTTGGCCAGTAGTTAGTTAGTTAGTTAGTTAGTGGTTGGTTAGCAAAGGACGGTCAGAGTGGATAAGAATATCGTACTTCAGGGTGATTGTGTTGAGACGCTTAAAACCCTTGCCAAAAAGTCGGTTGATCTGGTGTTTGCCGACCCACCTTATAATTTGCAACTTTCGGAGTTGCTGGTTCGTCCTGATCAATCCTCGGTGGTTTCTGTAGATGATTCATGGGATCAGTTCGATTCCTTTGCCGCCTATGATGAATTTACGCTGGCATGGATGCGTGAAGTGCGCCGTGTGCTAAAGCCGAATGGCGCGATCTGGGTTATCGGAAGCTATCACAATATTTTCCGCGTCGGTAAGATTATGCAGGATCTTGGTTTCTGGGTACTTAATGATGTGATCTGGCGGAAAACCAACCCGATGCCAAATTTTCGTGGTCGTCGCTTCACCAATGCACATGAAACGATGATCTGGGCCGCAAAATCGCCAAAAGCAAAACATACGTTTAATTACGAAGCCATGAAAGCACTGAATGATGATGTGCAGATGCGGTCTGACTGGGAATTGCCGCTATGTACAGGGCATGAGCGTCTGAAAGAAAACGGGAAACGCGCCCATCCGACACAAAAGCCTGAATCGCTTCTGGCACGGGTTATTCTTGCGTCGAGCAAACGTGATGACGTGATTCTTGATCCGTTCTTTGGCACCGGCACCACCGGTGCTGTGGCGCGCCGTCTGAACCGAAATTTCATTGGTATTGAACAGAATCCAGATTATGTCAAATTGGCGCGCGACCGGATCGATAAAGTCACGCCAATTGCCTCGCCTGACCTGTTGGCCAGCGAGCAAAAGCGGGCTTTGCCAAAGATACCTTTTGGCACATTGATCGAGCGCGGCATTTTGCAACCTGGGGATCGTCTGTTTGATGCAAAGAAGCGCTTTTCTGCACAGGTGCGTGCTGATGGATCGCTGGTGACTGATAGCAAGGAAAGCGGTTCAATTCATTCGCTTGGTGCGCAATTACAATCACTGCCCTCATGTAATGGCTGGATTTTCTGGCATGTCGAGCGTGACGGAAAAGCGGTATTAATCGACCGCTTCCGCGAAGATATTCGTGCGTCAAATCAAAATGAAAGCGCAAAAGCATCAAATTAGATAGACGGCTTTAGGCTATATATCTGATAAGGATAGCATGGCTGATGGGCATGCGATGACTGGTAAAGATAGCGCTAGAATTCGTAATTTTGTAGCGCGGCGACAGGACAAGAGAGCTTTTCGCGGGCTTTCAGACCGGTAAGTTCAATCAGGCACACAGCGCCAGTCACAGTACCGCCAGCCATGCTGACCAGATTTGATGCCGCCAATAGGGTGCCGCCAGTGGCGAGCAGATCATCACATAGAACAATATTTTTGCCAGCGATGTTGCGATCATGCTGAAGTGCCAATGTGGCATTATCATATTCAAGCGCATAGGTGCTTTGATATAGCGCCCCGGGCAATTTACCAGCCTTGCGGATCATCACGACACCGCAATCAAGCTGGATGGCAATCGGTACTGAAAACAGAAATCCGCGCGCATCAATGCCAGCGATAAGATCAGGTTTCATCGGCGCAGCAAGATCGCATAAGGCGGTGGTTGCCTGTTTTAGAATGTGGGGGTCTTCAAGCGCCGGACTTATATCATAAAAGGTGATATCCGCTTTCGGGAAGCCCGGCGTCTTGGCAATATAGGGATCAAGATTAAGCATCAGCCTGATTTTTATGTTTCTGTTCAAGGCGGCGGCGATGCAAAACTGGCTCGGTATAGCCGGAAGGCTGTTCACGACCCTGAAATACCAGATCACAAGCGGCTTTGAAAGCGATCGAATTGTCAAAATTGCCAGCCATTGGCGTATAGGCCGGATCGCCTGCATTTTGTTGATCAACGATAGCGGCCATTTCCTGCATCACCTCCATCACCAGCGCTTCGTCACAGATGCCGTGATGCAACCAGTTGCTCATATGCTGGGATGAAATGCGCAAAGTCGCGCGGTCTTCCATCAAACCGACATCGTGAATATCAGGCACTTTTGAACAGCCAACGCCCTGATCGATCCAGCGGACAACATAGCCAAGAATGCCCTGGGCGTTATTGCGCAATTCCTGACGAATATCATCAGCTGACCAGTTTGGTCTGGTGCTGATCGGGATCGACAGAATATCGGCGCGGCTGGCGGGTTCGCGTGTTGCCAGTTTGACTTGCTGTTCGGCGACATTGACCTGATGATAATGTAGCGCATGTAAGGTCGCGGCGGTTGGTGATGGCACCCATGCACAATTTGCCCCCGCCATAGGATGACCAATTTTCTGTTCCATCATGGCCGCCATCATATCGGGCATTGCCCACATGCCCTTGCCAATTTGGCCACGTCCGCCTAAACCGCAAGCAAGGCCGATATCAACATTCCAATTTTCATATGCGGCGATCCATGGGGCCGCTTTCATATCGCTTTTGCGAATCATCGGACCGGCATTCATCGAGGTGTGAATCTCGTCACCGGTGCGATCAAGGAAACCGGTATTGATAAAGACAACCCGGTTTTTTGCGGCATTGATGCAGGCTTTGAGATTAACCGTCGTGCGGCGCTCTTCATCCATGATGCCCATTTTGATGGTAAAGGCCGGAAGCCCAAGCACCGATTCAACCGCGGCAAAAATATCATTGGCAAAGGCCACTTCTTCGGGGCCGTGCATTTTCGGTTTAACGATATATACCGAACCAGCAACCGAATTGCGGCGAGCTTGCAGATCCGACATGGCGGCAGCCACGGTGATAAAGGCATCCATGATGCCTTCGGGGATTTCACTGCCATCAGACAGCATGATCGCCGGATTGGTCATCAGATGGCCAACATTACGCACCAGCATCAATGCCCGTCCCCGCAAGCTGGCCGTGTCACCCGTTGCGGTGACATAGCTGATGTCGCTATTCAGCTGGCGGATAATGGTTTTGCCGCCTTTTTCAAAAGTATCTTCAAGAGTGCCATTCATCAGGCCGTACCAGTTGCTATAGGCAACGACTTTGTCTTCGGCATCGACAGCGGCGATGGAATCTTCGCAATCCATGATTGTTGACAAGGCTGATTCGCCGCGCACATCATCGATGGATGCCGGATCATTCTTGCCAATGACGCCGTCAGCGTTAAGCATGATCTGGAAATGCAGACCGTTATTGCACAGAATGATAGATGTAGGCGTTGCGGGTGCACCTGTATAGCCAGCAAAGTGCGATGATGTGGCAAGCTGGGTTGATGCGCCCCCCGATGCGCCAGATGCCAGCGTCACGTCAAGCGCGCCATTGGCGACCACCAGACGTGTGACATCAGACCATGAACCATCCGCCAAAGGCACCGCATCATCAAGCACCTTGCGCACATAGGCAATGACCTTTGCCCCGCGCAGAGGGTTGTAGGCTTTGGTCATGCCATCTTTGTCATCATGCGGAATCACGTCAGTGCCATATAGCGCATCATAAAGGCTGCCCCAGCGGGCATTCGCCGCGTTCAACGCATAGCGGGCATTGGTGATCGGCACCACCAGCTGTGGTCCGGCGATAGTTGCGATTTCGGCATCAACATTGGTGGTTTCCACCTGAAAATCGGCGACCTCTGGCACAAGATAGCCAATATCGCGTAGAAAGGCCTCATAGCTAGTGGCATCAATGGCACTGCCAGCATGGGCATCATGCCAGGCATCAATCTGGGTTTGAATCGCATCACGCTTGGCTAGCAATGCCTTGTTACGCGGTGCCAATTCATGCACCGCCTTGTCAAAGCCAGACCAGAAGGCATCAGGCGTTATCAGCCCCTGCTCGGTCAGCATGGCGTTCACAAATTGGTAAAGAGGGCTGGCAATCGAAAGATGTCCATGCGTATCAAAGGCGATCATCAATATCTCCACATAGAAAGGACAGGTAAAATCAAATGTGCGGTTGCGACCAAAGCGGCGCATCACAGTGTATCCTGTATTCCCACCTGATAGGATAGATTGAGGAAAATATCAATGCCTGCTTGTCTGTTTGCGGATAATTGGCATTAGGCCGGTTTTAGCCATCGGCCATGAAAGACGCCCAAACAGATAGCCAGACAGATAGACATTCTAGGGTTAAATTTTGACCGTCAGATCGGCATGATCCAGTGTTTCACGTAGATCGCCAATCAAGCTATCAAGTGCAGTCTGGCTTGACCCTTCGGCGCGGGCAACAAGCGCCGCTTCGGTGTTAGAAGCGCGCACCAGCCACCAGCCCGACGCGCTGCGTACACGCACACCATCGACAAGCGAGATGTTCGACATATCATCGTTGCCAAAACGGGTGCGGGCAAAGCTGGCCAGCGCATCCATCGCGGCGAATTTTTTCGAATCATCACATTCAATACGCAATTCGGGGGTCGCAAATTGCGGCGGCAAGCTATCCATAAAGGCAGTAATAGACTGGCCTGTGCGGTGCATCTGGCTGAGCACGCGCAAGGCGACATAGATGGCATCATCAAAGCCGAAATAATCATCCTTGATAAAGATATGGCCAGACATTTCACCTGCCAGCGGCACATTAAGTTCGGCCATCCGCTTTTTCATATGGCTATGACCGGTTTTCCAGATTTGCGCATCTGCGCCGGTGGCGGCGATCAGCGACATGGCCATATCGGATGATTTAACATCAAGCAGCATCGGCTGGCTTTGATGCCTAGGCGCAATATCCAAGGCCAGATAGGCGGTCAGAAGATCACCTGGCACCTGTCTGCCTTTGGCATCAATAAGGCCAATTCGGTCGCCATCACCATCAAAGCCAATGCCCAGATCGGCATCATGTTCCGCCACCGCATCGCGAAGCATATCCAAGGTTTCTGGATCAACCGGATTTGGGTGATGGTTCGGGAAGGTGCCATCAATCTCGGCAAACAATACATGATGGGTACCGCTAAGCTGGCGGGTAAGCGCCTCGGTCACTTCGCCGCTGGCGCCATTGCCACAATCCCAGACCGCTGTTACCGCGCCGACATCAGCGCCTTGCAAAATACGCGCGACATAATCATCAAAGATGGATGTTTCGGTGCAACGTTCACCCGCATGATGGCCACCTGCATGATTGGCAGGCCCTTTCGCGCTGACAGCACCTAGATGAGTGATATCTTCGCCAAAGAAGACCGCCCCGCCCATAATCATTTTGAAGCCGTTATGCGTTGGAGGATTATGACTGCCAGTGACCTGAATCGCAGCGTTGGTGGCTAGTGCCTCATTGGCATAATACAGCATCGGCGTGGGTCCGCAGCCAATATCAAAAACCGTCGCCCCGCCAGCAACAAGCCCATCGATCAGATGGCTGGCCAGCGCTGGTGACGAAAGCCGTCCATCACGCCCAACGGCAATGCGCTTGTCCAGACCGCGCATATCCATGCAGGCGGTAAAGGCCAGACCGATGGCAAAGGCATCGGCATCTGTAAGCGTATGTTCATAAATGCCGCGAATATCATAGGCGCGCAGAATTGATGGATCAAAATGATGTGAAGACATTTAAAGACTTTCTTTTACCCACTTAAATATTTTCTTTTGCCCAATGGCGTAAATCATCGGCCATATCAGGCCGTTCAAGCGCAAAGGCGATATTGGCCTGCAAAAATCCCAGCTTTGATCCACAATCAAAACGCTGACCCGAAAAGCGCAAACCGGTGAAAGGGGCTTTACCAATCTGTTTTGCCAGCGCGTCGGTGAGCTGGATTTCATTACCCGTCCCACGTTCCTGGGTGGCTAATGTGGCAAACACCTCGGGCTGGATGATATAGCGTCCAACCACAGCTAGCGTCGATGGTGCCAGATCGGGGGCTGGCTTTTCGACAAGACCGTGCACTTCGATAGAGGTGCCGTTGATCTGGCCTGGCGTTACAATACCATATGATCCGGTTTGGGACGGTGCCACGTCCATGACCGCAACCATATTGCCGCCGCCAGCACTATCATAAGCGTCAACCATTTCGGCAAGGCAGCTTTTACCCAGAATAAGATCGTCAGCAAGGATGATCGCCACCGGCTCGTCCTGAATGATATGGCGTGCGCACCAGACAGCGTGACCTAGTCCGGCTGGTTCCTGTTGCCGGACATAGATGACTGATCCCGGATCGCGCATCATATTATGCACGGTGGCCAAGGCCTGATCCTTGCCGCGGGCTTTCAATGTCGTTTCGAGTTCGACACTATGATCAAAATGATCTTCGATGGCGGTTTTATTACGACCTGTCACGAAGATAAATTCTTCGATGCCGGCCTCGATAGCCTCTTCAACAGCATATTGAATGAGTGGCTTGTCAACGATTGGCAACATTTCTTTGGGAAGCGCTTTGGTTGCTGGCAGAAACCGTGTGCCAAGTCCGCCGACAGGAAAAATGGCTTTTCTAACCATGTGCTGTCCTTTTTGCCTATTCATAATTGATCAATATCAAGTATAGGTTCATAACTGAATTAGCAAGCAACAGATTGAGAAATTGCCTATGGCCTATCCAACGGGATCAGATATAAAAGTCGTGCTTCTTGAATCAGCGGCGGTGAAAACAGCAACGGCTGATATGTATGCGGATGCGGTTATTGATGCCGCACAGATGATCGCTGATGCCTTGACGCAAGGTGGTAAGCTGATGTTGTGCGGGAATGGTGGCTCGGCTGGCGATGCCCAGCATATTGCCGCTGAATTTGTGGCAACGCTGGATCATAGACGCCCGCGTGGCGGGTTGGCGGCGTTGGCATTGACCACCGACACGTCTTTTATTACTGCCTATGCGAATGATTTCGGTTTTGAAGGTATTTTTCAACGGCAGGTCGAAGCGCTGGGGCGTGAAGGCGATGTGTTGCTTGGCATTTCAACCAGTGGCAATTCGGCGAATGTCGCGGCGGCTATGGACAGCGCTCGCGGATCAGGTATCAAAACCATCGGTTTTACCGGCGAAGGTGGCGGCAAGCTGGCCCCGCTTAGCGATATGCTGTTTGCCGTGCCAAGTGGAAAAACTATGCATATCCAAGAAGCGCATATTGCGCTGGGGCATGTGCTGACGATGGCGGTAGAGCAGATTCTGGGCTATTAACAAAACCATAATATTACTATGCTAGCTCATTCGGGTATGGTTTTGGATCCCGGGTGACAGATAATCTGCATACGGAGATAGTATTTTGAAAATTGCGGTTATTGGAACAGGATATGTCGGGCTGGTATCGGGCGCATGTTTTTCCGAATTCGGATTTTCTGTGACATGCGTTGATAACGATCAGACGAAAATCGACCTGATTCAAAATGGCACCATGCCAATCTATGAACCTGGTCTGGAAGACCTTGTGGCGCGTAATGTTGCCGCTAGCCGTTTGCATTTCACCACTGATCTTGGTACTGCCGTTGCCGATGCCGACGCTGTTTTCATCGCCGTGGGCACACCAACTAGGCGCGGCGATGGCCATGCTGATTTGTCCTTTGTCTATGCGGTGGCGCGTGACATTGCCCCGCATCTTGATGGCTATACCGTTGTGGTGACCAAATCGACGGTGCCGGTTGGCACTGGACGCGAGGTTTATGACATTGTGTCACAGACGAATCCGGATGCCGATTTTGATGTGGCATCGAATCCCGAATTTTTGCGTGAAGGCGCAGCGATTAGCGACTTCATGCGGCCAGACCGCGTTGTTGTTGGCACGATGAGCGAACGGGCGCGTACGGTGATTCGGGCGTTGTATCGGCCTTTATATCTGATCGAAACGCCGATTATCTTTACCGAGCTGGAAACATCCGAGTTGATTAAATATGCCAGTAATGCCTTTCTGGCAGTGAAAATTTCCTATATCAACCAGATGGCCGATCTGTGCGAAGCGGTGGGTGCGAATGTGCATGATGTCGCCAAGGGTATGGGGCTGGATAAGCGTATTGGTAACAAATTTCTGCATCCAGGCCCTGGCTATGGTGGTTCGTGTTTTCCCAAGGATACGTTGGCATTGGTCAAAACCGCCGAACAGCATAATATCGATATCGGTATTGTCGGGGAAGTCGTGTCCTATAATGACAAGCGCAAAAAATCGATGGCGGGACGGGTGAAAGCCGCGCTGAACGGGGCGGTTGCGGGTAAGGTGATTGCCGTTTTGGGGCTTGCTTTCAAACCCGAAACCGATGATATGCGTGATAGCCCGTCGGTTGATATTATCCGGGAACTTGTGGATGCTGGCGCACAGATCAAGACCTATGACCCGAAAGCGATGGATGAAGCCAAGGATATGCTGCCTGATAGCGTCAGCTATTGTGCAAGTGCCGGTGACTGTATTGATGATGCTGATGCCGTTGTCATTGTTACGGAATGGAATGAATTCAGGGCTTTGACAGCCGCTCAATTTATCGGTGCCATGCGTGGCCATGTGCTGGTTGATCTGCGTAATATCTATGATGGTGAAAAGATGCGTGACGCCGGGCTACGCTATTCATCCATCGGTCGCTAAATATCAAGACATGCGAGGGTTAGCCTTTTTGCTAGCGGCTTTAGGCCTATGTCGTTGTCACAATGGCAATGCCGATCAATATGGCGGCCAAGGATGAACGGGCGATATAGGGAATGGCCGTCATGATTTTCGGATTTGGCGGGGTGCCTTTTTTGGCGCTCATCGCCAGATGAAAATTCAAAAAGGCAATCACCAGTAACAAGATTGTGGCACCCAGTAATTTCAAATGAAACGCCCATCCAAGGTTGAAACTGCCGTATATCTGGGTGGTCAAAATAATACCAGTTACCCATAAGATCACCACGGCGACAAGACCAAGGCGTGCTAGTGTCATCATGGTCTGCTGAACAGGAGGGGCAGGTGGCGTCTGGGTTTTTTGATGCGCCTTGGCCAGCAGCCCATTGGCAACGCCAAGCCCGCCTGCCAGAAACAGTGATAGATAGTGAAAAAACTTCAGCGCGACAATCAATGACATAAACACCCCCAATAATAACTAACAATCACATGCGTGTATTGGTCATGTAAATTGCATCATAATAATTATGAAACTTTACAGGGATGTGGGTTTAGTGCAATGGCTTAAATCGTAACCAGCCCAGAGATTTGCGGCAATCAGCTGTTAAGCTGACGGATAGCGTCCAGAACCGCGTCTGTGACCTGTCTGGTGGTTTTGGTACCGCCGACATCGGGGGTTAATATACCATCGGCACAGACCTGTTCAATGGCGGTGAAAAGGCGGCTTGCTTCATCGGTCAGGCCAAGATGTTCAAGCATCTGAACGCCTGTCCAAAACGTTGCCACCGGATTGGCTATGCCCTTGCCAGTGATGTCAAAGGCAGAACCGTGGATAGGTTCAAACATTGAGGGGAACCGGCCTTCTGGATCAATATTTGCGGTCGGGGCAATGCCGATACTGCCAGCCAGTGCGCCAGCCAGATCAGACAGAATATCGGCATGTAGATTTGTCGCCACGATGGTGTCCAAAGTGTCTGGCTGTAAAGTCATCCGCACGGTCATCGCATCAACCAGCATTTTATCCCATGTCACATCAGGGAATTCGGTAGCGACCTCTGCGGCGATTTCATCCCACATCACCATGCCATGACGCTGGGCATTGGATTTTGTTACCACGGTGAGAAATTTACGCGGGCGTGCCTGAGCCAGACGGAAGGCATAGCGCATGATGCGGGTCACGCCAACACGGGTGAAGATAGCAACCTCGGTGCCGACCTCTTCGGGCATACCACGATGCGCCCGCCCGCCATGACCGGAATATTCGCCTTCGGAATTCTCGCGCACGATGACCCAGTCCAGATCGCCAGGACCAGCGTTGCGCAGAGGCGAGTCTATACCCGCGATGATCTTTGTCGGTCGCACATTGGCATATTGGTCGAAGCCCTGACAAATAGGCAGACGCAAGCCCCATAAGGTGACATGATCAGGCACGTCAGGAGCGCCAACGGCGCCAAAATAGATCGCATCAAAAGCCTTTAACGTATCAAGCCCATCAGCCGGCATCATTTCGCCATGCTGTTTATAATAATCCGAACCCCAGTCAAAATGCGTGAAATTCAGATCGATATCATTATTGCGTGCACATACTGCCT
This sequence comes from Puniceispirillum sp. (SeqCode), assembly GCF_965657105.1. Taxonomy (NCBI): domain Bacteria; kingdom Pseudomonadati; phylum Pseudomonadota; class Alphaproteobacteria; order Puniceispirillales (SeqCode); family Puniceispirillaceae (SeqCode); genus Puniceispirillum (SeqCode); species Puniceispirillum sp. (SeqCode). The sequence continues at coordinate 804 of NZ_CBFHNB010000016.1, read as the reverse complement.
GTACAACCTCAATGCCGACAGCAATGACTTCAGCGCCAATACCATCTGCAGGAATGGAAGCAATATTGATAGATTTCATGATCACACTCTTTTAATGCCGAATAGATTGTGCTCTAGGGTATAGCCGCATCACGCGTTTTTGGCTAGCCATAGATGTTTTGGAGGCGCTGCTGGCAGCGCTACACATGGCGATGTTCATCCATGGGAACAACAGATTACCCCGCATGATATTGAAGCGGATAAAATAGGTCAGTCTGCTTGGGCGGGGCATTGGCCATAGCCCACGCGAACCGTCCGAAATTAGCATAAAGAAATTGGAGCGGGTGAAGGGATTCGAACCCTCGACCCCAACCTTGGCAAGGTTGTGCTCTACCACTGAGCTACACCCGCACGCACCCCTATTTGAATTTGAAGGGGGTGCTATAAGTATTTGTTTTTGTTAACAAAAATTATCTCATGCCTAACCAAAATGGGTTGATTCTGAGGGTATTATTTCCCCAGCGCCCATCAAACTAGGTGGGATAAATATGCATAAAACTAATCACGTTCCAAAACAAACACATATAAATCGCGAACCGCTAGATGGGTGTATAATCCAAGCATCGCCTGCTTGCAAGTGGCAAAATGGGTTATGTGATGAGGTTTTACATCAAAAGCCAAGCCAGAAACTGATAGACGAGCAAGCAAGCAAAGCGCCGGATCCTGTGTTGCCTTTGCCATTCGGAATCTGTGGCCGAAATACAGCGATTCTTTCGGCGGCGCATGAAATCAATCTGTATCATTCACCGTCTCCAATGAATCCTA